>NZ_JFYL01000091.1 GCF_000632455.1 Acinetobacter sp. Ver3 | reverse complement strand
GCCTATTTAGGCTCTTTTTTGCAGATCAGCTAACGTCCAGCTTCCAAAACATCAAATAATGTATCTGCGATAGAAGTACCAAATTGTGCGTCTATTTCACGTATACACGTTGGACTAGTCACATTAATTTCTGTTACATAGTTTCCAATGACATCAAGACCAACAAATACCAGCCCCTTCTCACGCAAGAATGGTCCAACTTTAGCAGCAATCACCTTATCATTTTCAGTCAACGGACGTGCTTCACCACGCCCACCAGCAGCAAGGTTACCTCGCGTTTCACCATTTTGTGGGATACGCGCTAAACAATATGGAATTGGCTCACCATTGACCATCAGAATACGCTTATCTCCATCCACAATTTCAGGAATATAACGTTGCGCCATAATCGGTTGCTGACCCATTTGAGTCAACATTTCCAAAGTTGAACCGATATTTGCCCCTGCAGCGGTTAAACGGAAAATTCCCATACCGCCCATCCCATCTAGTGGTTTTACAATCACATCTTGATGTTCAGCAATAAACTCTCGTATTAAACTTTGCTGTGAAGTTACCAAAGTCGGAACCTGCAGTTCTGGAAATTGTGTAGCGAACAGCTTTTCGTTACAGTCTCGCAAACTTTGAGGTTTATTGATAATCCACGAACCTTCACGTTCCGCTTGTTCCAGAATATAAGTTGTATAAACAAAGTTCATATCAAAAGGTGGATCTTTACGCATGAGCACAACATCGTATGCAGCTAAAGATTCTTTCTGTTTTTCACCAAGCTCATAGTAATGATTATAATCCTCAAACACTTTAAGTGGTGAGATCAAACCAAAAGCTTTGCCTTGATCGATATATAAATCTTCCTGAAGTGCATACCCTAACTCATGACCGCGACGTGCAGCAGCCCAAAGCATTGCCATGGTCGAATCTTTTTTGAGGTTTACATTTTCGATGGGATCCATCACCACAAGTACGCGCATGATCTGTTCTCTATTTTATCAATGAAGCGATTATAACGAAGTTTAGTGAACGATCTACTGATCTATCAAAGGATCAATTGTATAAATTCAGAGAAGCTCTTTCCTATTTCTGCTGAGCACTAGAATTTGGATTCATATCAAACTACTAAAAAAAATAATAAAAAACGGCGCAATGAGCGTCAGGAAAAATCCACTGAGAATTGCAATTTGTACATCTAATGGTGAACAATTGTTTTTTACAAAGGGTAAAGTCGAGTCCATCGCCGTGGCACCACATACACCAATGATTGGCTTTGGATAACGCTGACCTAATAAATACAACAATGCAATCGCATAAAACTCTCGTACAAGATCTGTGATTAAAGCAAAAGTTCCCTGCTCAGGTCCTAAAACTTTAGCAACTAAAGGACCAGAAAGAGAGAACCAACCAAATCCACTCCCCATCACAACGAGTTCGACAAAAGATTGAGTCATGATATGACTCGTCAAATAAGCCGCAATAAATAGTGCAATGATTGAAAAAAATGGCACTTTAATATGATTCATAGTGAGGGCTTGAATTTTAATCGTAGACAAATCCACTCCGATTAAAAAAATCAACACATACAATAGTATCGCGCTTAACATTTCCCCTGATAAAGTCTTGGGTAATAGCCAATATAGCCCCATCCCGATCAACACCATTCCAATCGCAATCAAGCATTCGGTAATAGGTTTGAGCATATCCTTGAATGATTTTTGGTGCTCAGCCTTAAAGTGGCTACGATTAAATAAAAGTCCAAAGGTAATCACACTTAACACTGTAGAATAAATAAAAGCTTCAATTAATATTTTTGAACCAAGATCTTTATCAAACAAGACACTGCCAAATTGAAAGCCTATAGAGATGAGGAGCAACCACACCAAAAACGTAATTTGACCAACCAATATATTGCGAACTTGAACGTTTGCAGCTTTACCTATGCCCCAACCCAATATAAGAGAAATGAGAATAGGTAAAAGCGAAATTATTAAATTTTGAATCATATTTTTTGCTTTGTAAGAGAGAAATCAATCAAAATCATCCAGCGCTCACCAGCCTCAGCATTTGTGCCTTGATCTATTTTTCTAATAGGTGATACATAATGTGAAACTGCTGGATCGTGTACAGCAAAACTTTCAGAAGCTTGTCTCAACGTAAATTTTTGATAAATATTATAATTATTTACCTCATCTAAACGCTTATTTCTTTCCTGAGGTGATGCAATAAAGTTTTCACCTCCTTCAATGTTATTGCTCCTATAAAACAAATGAGCAAATGTGAATGGCTCACCATCCTGATGAAAACAATTAGGCGAACTAATTCCTAGCTGATCGGCATGAGTTGAACGCAGTTTGACAAAATGGACACCCACGTAAATTGGCAGATAGGCATTTTCCAAACCAAAAGTAAGTTGATAATCATCTACAATCAAATCATTAAGATATTGCGTAGATTTAGCTTCTTGGCTCAACGCGTTAAAATAACGAATCGACTGATGCTCGGGATTGTTCCCTCCCTGATCATATCCAGATAACTCCTGCCCTATATTATCACGCACTGTCGGCAACCAAATAGGCTTAAGATCTTTTTCCCAAGGTAAAATTAAGGCATTTCCGTATCTTCTAAACCTTTGAGTATGTGTAGGTGCAAAAGGATCTTTTTCAAGTTTTTCAAACTCTTTAGCTAGTAATAGTTTAGAAAAATGATCCACCTCTATAGATTTATAATGTAGATACCCTTTTGCTTTGAAGGTATTCTTCAAATCAATTTCTTGATGTTTTATAGCAGTCAAATTGCTATACGATTCAGTATTAGCGTCTAATTGATCAAGCACAATTAATCCTTAAGAATAACTAAATAAATATCATAGTTACGCTAAAATTATTACGTTTTTATTAAGGTTTACTCACAAAATAATATTACTATTTCAAATTAAATTATTAAGAAAAATTACAAAATTATTGTTACAACTTCAAATACAAGTTACATCAAACATTAACATCGTTGAATAAAACTAACAGGACTTGCTATTCCAACAATAGGTACAAGTCCATGATTAAAATAATTTCTACACTCTGTTTACTCACTATCAGTTCAATTACTTTAGCAGCAGGCAATCCTACACGAGTCGGTGATGTACTCGGTCGAGACCTCGACGTTCCACTCGTTGGTGCATTAGGGCATACAGGTGTATATGTAAGTTCAAACAATATTGTTCAAGTCATGAACAAAACGGCATATGTAGATGTGATTGAATATGTCAGCTTAAGTGGATTTAAAACTACAAAATATTGGGGAGCAAAGGCCAAAACAAGTTTTGGATATAAATCTCCTTACTCATCTGCTGCTAATCAAATCACTGCGATTTCAAATCAGCAACGACCTCATGTCGCTTACACGCTGTATTCAGCAACACCGAACCCAGCTGTGCAAGTCTGTTCACAATATAACTCCAACGGTGCTTGTAGCAAATATACATGGCAAAAGGGAACGTTCCGATGTGACAGCTTTACGAAATGGCTCTACACTCAGACAGGTAATGGTAATCTAGGAGGAAGCACACCGCGTGGAACTTTCAACAGTAGCTTACTCACAATTACACGAGTGTAAATAAATCATTCCCATTATATTGCCTTCACATCTCTGATGTTGAAGGCAACGACAGCTTAATATTATGAATAAGAAAAATATTTTTTTGGTTATTTTGATCTTCGTGATCTGTGCAGTAATTTTATGGATGTATTTGAAATCGACAGCAGATACGACTCAAAGTATATCAAATCAAAACAATAATACTTCAACGCTAAAAAGCAATGAAGATCGTGCGACTAGCTTGTCTGAAAATAGTGCAGATATGGAACTCAACACTAACAACCTACCCGTATGGGCAAAAAAGTTACTTCAACTGGATCAATCTACTGCGAATCGAGAAGAAAAAATACATGATTTAATTCAGCTCCTTGAACAAAACCAGCATGATGAAAATGCAATAGAAGAAATCCTGACTCAACTTACTTCTCTCAATCCTTTAGAAGCAACTGAACAAATTTTGCCATTTCTCACACATCAAAATCCTAAAATTCAAAGCTTAGCGATAGGTGCACTGAATAATGCGATGTTGCTGACTGATCGAGAACATGAACTCAAAAAATCCCTACCTGAAAATGATTTGATTCGACAGAAAATTAGTCACGCTTTAGAGCAACGTTTTCAGGATCCAAATTTAGATCCAAAGGTTAAACAAGTTCTTATTTCTAGCCTACCGCATACCGCATCTGTCCAAACTCAGCACAATCTTGTACAAGAACTTCTTCAACAAAATTCTATCTCACCAAACGAAGCACAATTTCTTTCTCAATATCTGCTAAATGGTCAGGGAAATAATACGACTTTAGAACAACTTACGCATAAAAATCCGAAGATGATTGAAGACATTATTGCGAATTTAAATAATCAAATTGTCGACCAACCAGCTATTGTTGAAGTTCTGAATAATGATCAAAAAAAGCAACTATATAATTTTATCTTACAGCATCCACCAAGCTCGAAAGATGAAAGCTATGGATATAAAAATGATATATGGCGATTTTCTTTAAACCAACTTCAACAATAAATAAAAGTTAGACTGGTTTTATATGAATATTTTTCAAGCTTATAATTACATAAAATTTACATTTAAAATAATTAAATAACTTCTCACTCCTATTTTAACTATAAATCAACATAGATTTAATACATTAATCTTTTTTATTTTAAGCTAAATTAATATTACATTTTAATCATTCATGATTTTATTTTTTTAATCGTGATGACTAAATATTTAGCACTCCAATAATCATAGTTATAAATTTAATGAGGGCATTATGAAAATAGTTTTAATTGGTGCAACAGGCATGGCAGGTTCTCGTATTCTTGAAGAGCTTGTTTCACGTGGACACTACGTCAAAGCGATTGCGCGTAATACAAGCAAAGTTTCAGATACAGAGCGTGTTTTAACTGTAGATTTAGATTTAAATGATCAAGAAGCACTTGTAAATGAGCTGAAAGGTCAAGATGCTGTAATTAGTGCAGTACGTTTCCAAGGTCTTGATATCAATTCACTTCTTAATGCTATTCGTGAATCAAAAGTTAAACGTTATATTGTTGTTGGTGGCGCTGGCGGTTTAATTGTACCAAATCAAAATGTGCGTGTAATCGATACAGAAGACTTCCCTGATGCATATAAAGCTGAGGCGGAAGCAGGCATTCAGTTCTTTGATAAGTTAAAACAAGTGGACGACATTGACTGGACCTTTATTGCTCCTGCAGCGGAATTCGGTCCTGGTAAGCGAACTGGTGAATATCGCTCTGGTAAAGATGAACTTATCGTTGGTGAAGAAGGCAGTAAAATCTCTGCAGAAGATTTCGCAGTAGCGCTCAGTGATGAGCTTGAAAATAATAACCATATTCAAGAGCGCTTTAGCGTAGGTTATTAATATTCAATGATATTATTAAAAAAAGGAAGCTTAGTCTTCCTTTTTTATTATTTATTTCGCTCTATGAGATATTTTAAATAAATGAGATGAATGAAATCTAAAGAGGTTATAATATTTATATAAATAAAATTTAAAAAGTAGTATTTTCATGAATTATCTTGAGTATTTTTTATATATTTTCACTGTCATTATTATGATTGCCACTCCAGGCCCTGTTATGATTTTGGTGGCCAGTGCAGGTGCAAAAGGTGGTTATCGAAAAGCATTACAAACCATTTTAGGCACTAATGCCGCCTCACTATGTTTAATTGCGCTTTCAATTCTTGCACTTAAGGGTGTTCTTCATTTTAATGAGCATATTTTCAACATCATCAAAGTCCTAGGATGTCTTTATATTGGCTATTTAGGTTTTGAAATTCTTAGAGAAACTTTTCAGCACAATCAAACTGCCTCTTCAAAGATCAAGCCGATGGATAGCGGTTTTTCCAAAGGGTTTTTAGTTGGAATTTCCAATCCAAAAGATATTATTTTCTTCATTGCTTTTTTTCCGCAGTTTATTCAAATTACACCAAATATAGATTTAAGTTTGTCGCTGTTAATCATCACATGGATTCTTCTAGATTTTGTCGTACTATCTTTGGTCTATTTAGGTTTTAACGCTATTTCTCAACAACGTATTTATTCAAAAATCTTAGCCTTGTGTGGCGCGATCCTCATGACCATCGCTGGGTATGGGATATTCAGCACAGCGCTCTTTTATGAGTCTCTTTAACTTATTTAAACTACAATTTATGAATGAATTTATTCCCGGGGTTTCTAATGATGCAACCCGCCATGATCGTCTTTTATTCAGAAGATAAAAATCATTGATTAGATGATTCTTGCCTGCGATCAGGTTATGCATTTGATATACCCCACCGTGGCAAAATCGTCCTTGAGTGATGAGGTTACAAGAACTGAATGAAAAGTTGGGCATAACGTAAAAATGTAATTTGTGTGATGCAGATAAGAATTTCGCATAACGTGTATTATGTTAATTTTGGAGAAACTATTACAAATATAATATTACTTTTGCATTCTCAAATAAGCCGTTATATTTCTTAAAAAATCTATAAAGAACTGTTATTGCTGATTATTATTTTTTAAATCAGGCCGAATTTTATAAATATTATTTTGGAGTTCAAAAATATGACTGAGAGCTTTTCCTATCAGTAAAATATTCTCTCTATTTTCTAGTGATGGATCCGATTGAATCTTACTAGGAATACTGTCTAATAATATTGCGGCTTGATATAAATCATCATTTATTTTTTTTAATTGATCCATTTTTCTCTTCTATAGATGTTGGTAAGGATCCCAATCATATTACATTGAGATCCTGATTTATTAGACCGTGGTATATATTGTTTTAGCTTCTCTAGTTTCTGAACTAAAAAGGTTTAATAATCTATTCGATGATGGCACAGGAAGATTTGGTGGATTCCAGTCACCTGTAGTGATGCATGTATTTAAAGAGTTTCCACACTCTGACATTCCACCGCTACCAGCAGACCCATAGACATCAATACAGTCTGCATAATATTCTGCACACAATTCTTTAGTTAAATAATATGAAGGCGTTGTAGGATCATATGCAAGAGCAAGACTACTAGTCATTATTGTACTAATTAAAACTATTTTTTTAATAACATAAGAAAACCAACTTTATTGTTAATTTGATATTAAAATATAGTTTATTAAAAGTTAAGCATTATTAAAATTACTTAAATCAAACATATTTTTAAATAAATTTACTTCTATTTAACATAATAGGCGTTATGCGAAATCAAAAATAGTAGATAAGGATCCTATTTTGACCTTAATACAAAACGTAACATTTTGATTTAAATTAAGAAAATATAAATATTTTAAGAAATATTTTTATATAATATCTCTTCAATGAAAGAAGCTTTTACCTTTCTATAATCATCTTCTTCAAATCCAATACAGTCGATTTTTAACTGATTATATTGATCTACTAAATGTGGTGAAGAAATTAAGATATCTCTAAAAGTTAGAAAATTTAAGTACAAAGAATCTTCAGTAATAACTTGAAATGCTATATCTTTCTCAGAGTTAATAGCTTCTAGCATGCAAAGATCATTTGTTCTTAACGTATTGCTTTTCTCTCTAAAATTTAATTTTTTTAATAAATTTATAGATTTTTTAAACTCTTTTTCAGGGATACAAACTAAAATATCGAGATCACCCTTAGAATATGCATTAGGTATTGCTGAAGATCCTATATGCTCAACTCTAGCATTTGGAAGTAATCTTATAATTTTCTTTTCACATTCATTAAAAAGAATTTTCAATTCATCTTGATAAGCACTTGCAGGAAAAAATTTCATTATTCTAAAAACTAACTATTAATTCAGAAATACTTTATCAAACATAAAAAAATCTAATAATTTTTTTATGTTTGATTTATTTAACATAAAAACTACTTATGTGAAATATATTAAAACAATAACTAAAGAAATTAGGTGTTCTTTTAAGGAAAAATGAGTAATCAAATTAAATGAGTATTTTTTAATCAACCATGTAATCCATGGTGTACATTGTTTCTAGTATTTGTCATCTTGGATGTAATTATTCGTTCTTTTATTATAAATAAATATAGAGCAGGAAGTTCTAGAAAATAAGATATGGATAAACAGGGAATGTTAAACGTCCAGCACCATTAAGCCTCTTATTAAAAAAGCCCGACATGATGTCGGGCTTTTTAATAGAAATAATTACCAACGGCTCAATCTACCATTGTACAACATATCATTGATCTCACTTTGAGTTCTCCATGAACATTGGACAGTCGGATATTGATCCCCTCGATTAGAATGATAATCTCTATGGCGATCAGCAACTCTGTCACAATCAGCGATTTTATTATAAGGTCCACCTATTAGATGCCAAGTCTCTCCATGAGAATTATGTTTACATAATAGGAACAAGGGCTTATTAGCAAATACCAGAGTAGCTAATGAAGCTAATAATCCCCCAATAATAATTTTTTTTAATTTCATAATTAATTTCCTTTTTTAATCTACTCTTAATTATAATATAATAATATTTTTTAAAAAACAAAAGGTATTTTCAGGTGATATTATGAGAAATATATTATATTTATTCTTATGTATGTCTTTTACACTAATAGCTAATGCTGCTTATGCATCAGATATTAATGATAAAAGTGAAATAATTAAGAAAATTAATTCTTGGTTAACTGAACATGTCGTAGATGAATTTGTAGAAGATAAAAAAGTTCCACAAGAAACATTTTATAGTAGTGCTGCTATAAACGTTGATGTGATGATGGTTGGACAAAGACTGAAGTATGATTATGATCGTCCAGTTTATGTTGAAGCCTATGATAATATTAAATGGTCAGACATGAAAAAAAATAATAATGGTAAATATTTAACAATTAATAAGGAAAATGTTAATGGGTTCTTGTTTTTTAAGAAACCTAACATAAAGTTGATAAAAGTAAATACTTATAAATCACCCCGTCCAACAAGAGAAGTTACAGATACAATAGAATTCCCTTTAACGAAAAAAGTTAGTAAAAGTGAGATTAATAAACTTGAACTACTGTTAAGTCAGTTAGCTAATAGTAAATAAAAAAAATGATGTGATTATTCAATTACCACTATTTCTATAGACTTTCTTTTAATTAGATAGAATGAGAATTAAAGAAAGATATTTCATAATAGAGTAGTAAGGCGTATGATCCTCGTGAAAATCATTTTTATATTATTTGGTTACTAAAAAATTCTGTTTTAACTCATTTCTATTAGTCACCAATCTAACTACTAGAAAGCTTATATTTTTAAGAAATAAATATTGTTAAACCTTTAGATAAGGCTCAGATCATGAAAATTTATAGCTTAGCTTTAATTGCTATTTTTTGTTCATCTACTTACGCAAAAAAAAGTTGATAGTTTTTCTTCATTACAAGATGCTCATGAGGTTATAGACGAAGCAGGGCTCTATACCCAAGAAATAGTAGGTAATAATATCCGAGCTGATCTTTTTTCATTTGAGAGTTCAGGATGTTCAACTAGTTATTCAATAATGTTTACTGATAAAGATCGT
>NZ_JFYL01000090.1 GCF_000632455.1 Acinetobacter sp. Ver3 | reverse complement strand
AGATGCTCAAAGAAAATCCGTTGTGTACGTCCATTACCTTCACGGAATGGGTGTATGACATTAAGCTCACAATACAAGTCGGCAAGTTGAGGAATCAGTTGTTGTGGTGCTAAGCCTTGAAAGTATTTTTTTTCTTGAAGCGGTTTGAGTAGTTTATTGGTTTCAATTTCAATACGGGAAAAATTACAAAAACGGGTGTCACCTTTGGAAATATCGATTTGTCTTAACTTTCCTGCCCAGTCGTATAAGTCGCCAAAGAGCTGCGCATGAATTGATTTTAAGTATTGTAAGTCGTAAGGTGGTTCAGCATATTCAATTAAGTTACTTGCCAATCCAGACAGTTCTAGTTCAGCTTGTTCTAAAATTTGTTCATCATGAATATTGAGTTTGTTCTTTAGGATATTTGTGCCAGGGTAACAATACAGGCTGTCACCCATTTCCCCATATTTATCCATACATGCACCTGACTAAGTTTCGGGTTGCGAATACTTCTTATATTTTTGCAAGATTTCAGCTTTACTTTGTTGAGTTGTTTGAGCTGTCGTTGTAATGCCTTCAAGCTTTAGGCTGGCTTGATAGTTTTGCGCACGTGTCGCTTGAATATATTTTTTTTTCTGTTCAGTGGTTCTGAGCATTTCGAAACTCCATTGATGCTACACGTGAAGTAAGTATAGCAGAGAATCTTTTTGATCAATGCTGCATACACAGCATTTCAAAATGTAATACAACGGTATTGTTTCATGTAATAACAGAAAACTAAAAAAAGTGGAAGAATTTTTAAAATTTAGACCACCCATGATAAGCAAACCATATGTATTTGTTGATAATTGTAATTTTGAGAGAATTTAGTTGATAAATTAAATGAATTTTAATATACAAAGATATGCTCATTTTTTATATCGATAAAAATGTTAAAATTTGACTATTTAGTAAAAAATATAGAGATATTTATGGGGCAATTTATCATGCCCTTTTGCTTTGAGCGACAAAATGTTCAATTTAAGATAGTAAAAATTAACTCAGAACTACTGAAAATCAAAAAGATTAAACAGAGCCAGAAAGTAGTAGTACAAGCAAAGTTCAAAATAATCTATGTGAAAATTTGGCAAAAAATATTGCTATTAATGCAAACGGAGCCATGCTTACGTGTACATTCTAATTATGTTGCAATCTTACAGTTGATACATAATCTTGATGATTTTATCGAAAAATCACAGCAACACTTGTGCTTTGAGAGAAAAGCTCAGAAAGAGCTGGATGCTAAATTTTTTGCTAGATTTTTTAAGCTGACAAAGAGTTCAATAAAAGATCAACTTTTACCAAATTGTTCAGATCGTAATGAATTTAACCAATGCAATTTGATAAAAAATTAAGCGAAAGCGAATATGCCAAAGATTGAAACAGAAGAGCAATTCTTAGATTTAGCAGAAAAATTCCAAAAAGATTATTGTTTATTACGCAATCATGTTGTGAATACACAATTTGTCGATCTATCAGATGATTTACGTGAAAAAGCCCATGCTCTATATAAGGAAGCACAACAGATATATGGCTATATATCTAGTTCTAGACAATTAGGTAAATATTATTATCTAGCTTCTTTAAGTTATTTTGCATGCCCGACTACTAGTAATACTCAAGAGCTGTCGTCTGAACGTTATTTGATTCTACAAGCGAGTTTTTTAACATATCGGCAGTATCAAGAATTTGCAAAAATTGATAAAGCTGAGAATAAGCAAAAACATGTTTGTGATCTCTTTCGCTATGTATCACGATATGTTCTGGATTCTAATCATGCTGAATTATTTCAAGAATGCAGTGAGCTACTAAATCGCTATGTCATGTACGAACGTAACTTGAAAAAGGAGGATCGTAATCAACTTTTTAATATTAAAGATTTCAAACAAGTACAAGCCATAGAGTATTTATCGGCTCTATTAATAATTTTTAAAAGACTTGATGATCGTCGTGTTGTTCATCGTCAGCGTAAGTCAAAAAAAAGTAAAGTTTTGCAATGGCCGACGAAAAATGAACTCAAAAAATTTCGTGAAATTAAAACGGGTAAGCAAGTAGATATTGGACATAACGCAAAGATCAGTATTTATGATGCCGCTCTTCACAAAGATGAAGAGGGTGAAGTTGATCTATTAGATCCTGAAATGGAGTTTTATTCAGAAGATGAAAAGTCTAAAAATTTAAATTATATACTCAGCGATAATGCGACGCATCTAATGCGGCATCGCCAGCGCCGTCATGCTCCTTTTGTTACAAATCCACATTATTTGGCGCCAGATATACTGAAGCAAATTGTTTATGTGTTGAGAACCGAGTTATCCGGGCACTGGAGGGATGCTGCAATCGCTGCAGCATGTTTATTGTCACTTTTGACGGGATTATCACCCGTCGCACTGATGGATTTTAACGAGCTTATTCAAGATGGAATTTTGATCCAGAATGGTTCAAGTAGACGTCGCGAATATTTACTCAAATTAAATCTTAAAATTACAGAGCAGAAGATTAAGAGCTTAAATCATGTGCGGTGGAATGAAGTGATGACACATCAACTACATTTACCTTCTGCTTGGTTTGACTATATAGAACAAGCATCGAATCCACTAATTTCATCAACACACATTAATACGAAACTTAAGAATTGGCTTGATAATCGGTTTGTAGGTTCGATCACTGTAGAAAAACTGCAGGCTCAATTATATTTTCATATATATTATGAAACATATAATGAATATCTTGCTCATGTAATTGCTGGGCGGGATAGTCAGCATCACATGCCTGGTATCTATTATGGCGGGCTACCGAAAACTCAACTCAGTAGCACATATCTAGCCTTTTTAGAAAAAGCACTTACACCACATTCCACACATTTTACTGAAGACACGGCTGAACTAAAAATATTGCAACAACAATTCAAAGTGCAATCTGCATTATCTATAGGAAGGATAGGGAGCCAACTGGCACTTGAACCCAATTTTGTGAAAGAGCAATTCCATATTTTACATAGACATTGTCACGAAAACATCCAAGAAGATAAGCACATTATTAATCAACTTAATGCATATGCGTGTTGGATGTGGCATATCAGTTTGTTGAGTTTGGCAAGTCGGCCTAAAAAAAACCTGTTGGGGAATTTGGATGATTATTGTGTTGAGCTCAAGCTTTTATATGTGAATGATAAAAAAAATAGTAAAGCAAGAAAAGATGGTCGTTTTATCCCTTTATCTGATTTTTTCATAAAAACACTGCAAAATTACACTGCCTTTTTAGAACAAATTATTGAAGCGTACGGTTCATTTTTTAGACAAGTCTTTGCAAAGAAGAAGATAACTGTAAATGATCTTTTTGGTAAGGTCATTTTTAGTAAAGATATCTTGCCGATAACTGTCAAAGAATGGCAGAGCAGGAAAATTAAGTTAATCCCTTTATCGAGAAAATGGGTGAATTCATATATGCAAGGAGTCTTTCCAAAGAATATGTATTCGAATTGGTTACGTCATTTTGACATGAACTTTTTGATGCATGAGCAGCAAGAGGGTAAACCAGCATTAGCTTTTCACTTAATTCAGGCCCTGTATGGTCATGACCAACGTGACCGAGAGGCTTTTCATCCGCATTCTTCACTTATCCCGAATGTCTATGTACAGCAAGCCCGCCAGCAATTGCAAGATAATGTCAAATCTTTATCGATTAAACACTTAGAGCGAAAATAGTTGTATGCAAAAAATCAAAGAACTAATAAAACCACAACTAGATGATCTATTTGTTGATATTCATAAAATGGTGAAAAAGTCGCTAGATAGACAGCCTTCTCCACCTGAAGTATTGACGAAAGAAATGCAGCAAAAACTTGATCAGCAGATCGCTGAAAAATGGCATGACATTAAAGATAGTGTTGATTGTTTGAGTCAAAAGTTGAGCCGAGACGAACAATCAAAACTGATGCAATTTACTGAAGATGAATTTAATAAAAGAAGGAAGCAATTCAACCAGAATGTAGATAAAAAATCATACAGAATTAAGCTAAATCCACATACTAAACGGATCGTACTGCCTAGAAAAATTGAGAGTACAGAGTCACGGTTAGAACAGGGGCATCTACATATCCATGTACTTAAGGAATTAAGGCAGTATTGGCAAGATTCATTTGAATATTGGAATGAACCAAAGTACTTATGGGGAAATTTATGCTTAAGTTTTATATATATTTCAGGCTGTGCAGATGAACAGCATTTGATTGCTATTCAGAAGCAATTGCAGGAGGCCATTGAGCTTGGTACAGATCTGAATTGTTTTCGGTTATACCATTCGGACTACAAAAAAATCACTAATCCATTGTTACTACATTATCGTGTTGAAAACTCTCAATATGGCAACGATGTAGAACAGGGAAAGTTGTACCAATGGAAACATGTTTTTTTTAACCCATATGCGCAGTTCATTTTGCAATATTTAAAAAAGTTGAAAGCTACTCAGAAAGAATTTTGTCTGCAACATTCAGTTGAAGATTGTATTTTAGAAAGCTTGAGTAAGATAGGCAGGAAAAAAAGTCTTGGGGATCTGCAATATCAAATTAAACGCCGTGGATTTCGTGCATTTAATGATGTGCAAATGGTACTCGAATTTAATCCAAACCTCAGCATAGATATATTTTTGAGTAATGTGCTTCAGCAAGAGATTAATACTGTTGCTTTAAGGCCATCCGAATTTAGATTGCTGTGGAATAATGATTACAATCAAGTCACAGAACCAGATAATCGCCCTATTCATTTTGAACAAGAGCAGTTACTTCCTGAAGTTCCGACTGTTCAAAGCAAATTACAAACGATTCCGTATGAGTTGATGTTGTTTGGTCAAAAGAAACGTAAAGGTCAAAAAGTTGAGCGTTTAGATAAAAAGAGGAATAAAGAAGAACGCACGCTACGTTTTTGGCAAGAAACTAGAAGGGTGTTAGAGGAGAAGATAGTTGATGCTAATACGGAGGAAAAGTCTTTAATTGATGCTCAACTACGCTTAATTCACTGGTTAATGCATTTAAAAAAACGAGGGCTTCAATTATCAACTATTGAAAGCTACTTAGGATCGTTTGGCAAAGAATTTATATTTGAGATTTGGCTCAATAAATTAGATTTAAAGCAACAATCCATAGATGACTATGAGGATTTATATCGGCAGCTATTGAAATACAGCAGTGAACGTGATGAAAAAGCAGTTCAACGAGATTCGGTGAAAGGAAAAACCTCTCGTAAGATGCACCAAAGCGCAGAATACCGTTTTGGTCGCCTAAAAGATTTTCATCAATTCTGTATAGAGAATTATGATGCTCCAGGGGTATTGGTGTTACAGAATTCAAGTTTTAAGCATTTACAAATTTGCAATGCACGGCTAGTGAGTCCTTTGCTATTTGGCAAATTATTGGAAAAACTAGAAAATTTAAGTCAAGAGCCAACGGCATCAGAGTGGGTCGATCATCTGAGTTGTTTAAAGCTGATGTATTTACTAAGTTATAGAACTGGACTTCGATTAAATGAAGTTCGTTGTCTTAAAATACAAGATATTATTTGCCCAGAGCTACTTTATAAAGAAAAAGAAAATACAGTTTTTAATAATATCACGCTTCATATCCAAGACAATTCATATCGCCGTCTGAAAACGCGAAGTGCGAATCGTCAAATACCATTGAAAATTGCATTGTCAGAACATGAGTTTTTAGTAGTACAACGTTACATACAACATCGTTATGAGCAATATTTGGTTAATCAGCAGGATGATCTACTTTTTAGTGTGAATCATCGTGTATTAACTGATCAATGTATCAGCAAAATTACAGTAGATTTGTTTAGTCAAATATTAGGTATGCATCATGGCTTTAGTTTTCATACATTACGCCACAGTGCTGCTAACTATCTAGCAATAACTTTGCTCGGTTCAAAAGAAATGATCAAGACCTACACAGATTGTCCTTGGGTAAAAGCAAAAAAGATGAGGGATTTATTGTTTGGTATGAAAGCACGTGCTCAAGAAGAGAT
Source organism: Acinetobacter sp. Ver3 (assembly GCF_000632455.1). Taxonomy (GTDB): domain Bacteria; phylum Pseudomonadota; class Gammaproteobacteria; order Pseudomonadales; family Moraxellaceae; genus Acinetobacter. The sequence goes on along the minus strand of NZ_JFYL01000090.1, from coordinate 3,561 downwards.
TATTCAACATAAATGGCAGGTGCTCGCCTCTTGGATGGGGCATAGCAGTATTGAGCAAACGGCTTCAAATTACCTTCATGTTTTGGATTTATTAGCAGTCGATCGAATTTATAATTCGCCGTGTATCATTTCAAAAAAAGTATTAGAACAGTGTTTTAGTCCAGTGAAGTCAAGTACAGACTACATAAACCTAAATCGTTATACTCAGCAGCAGAAATGGTTTAATTCTTATCAGCAAACACAGCCAGTTACGATGGCTGGCCGACAAGAAAAGAAGTTTAGTATAGAGAAGAGTACTCTGACACCTTTTCAACGTTTGATAAGTTTTAGAGAAGGTCGTTTAAGCGAAGATACCCAAGCTCAAGAATGGATGCAACGATGTCAATGGATGAGCACTAAATGGATGGATCGCCAAAAATTTAATTTAAAAACGAATTATGTTTATAGTAAGAATTTAGAAGAGAGTTGGTTTGATGAACTTTACGAAAAGGCTAAAAAACTGACTCGTCCAGATGAAATAATTCCTCTCCTTGATTTTCATTATAAAGATGATAGGCAGCAAGATGCACTGAAAGAAAAGAACATGGTTAAGGCGCTTAAAATATTATTATTATTTGGAAAACTGCGTAAGAATTTTCTACATTTTCAATGCCGAATGAAAGGTGATGAGCAACAAATTGTTAATTTTATTACTGGTATAGAGCCAATGTTAGGAGATCATCTGTATTTAGAAAAACAAAACTACCCAGTTAATTTGGATGCTCCTGAGCGAACCGTTAAATTTAGTTTTCAAAGAGTTGTCGGCTCTAACAAAAAAAATGTTACTCCGCTGGTTATATTTAATTTAATGTTAAAAATGATGCAAAAAGATGAACTCTGGATCAAATAGCCTAAGCATGTTAAAGGGGAATTGTTTAGAAATTTCCCTGTTTATAAGTAAACTGCCTTTATGAAAAGCACCATGCTGACTTGGATTAATAAGCGGAATGTAGTATCACAGTTTGATCGCTGGATTTACGAAAATGGTGTGAAGATTAGCGGTATGGTAAATCGATGAGCTAAAGTGTTGTAGTCCAAACTCGATCTGACAATTACCCATTTTTTAGTGTGCCCGTCAGGTTAAATTTGAACTGAATTTTTCTCAGCCCAAATTCATTTCCAATCAAGTTATGTTTCAAGTGGCGTGCGAACACTGCACAATTTAATTCACGGTGCCTAAGACAGGTATCAACTTCGGACCAGCCATTCTAGCTTTGCTAATGATTTCCACCAGCTCATCATAAGTCAGTTCAAACTTATCCTCACTATCAAATACATAGACCATATTCTTGCCTTCATGTTCAGGTGGAGTAGGTGGTACAAATCGTTTCGGGATAAGAATTTGTGCGAGTTGTTCGTCAGTTAATTTAAATAAGTGCATGTTTTTATCCTACTCTTGGTAAGTCAGACCATTTGGTTAAATACGAAGGTGATCTAAGGTTTTGATTCATGTGCCATGTGGCTTCTTTATTGTTGGCAATGCCTAGCGTGACGAGATTCTTCCCAAACCGTTCACTGATGGCTTCGATGGCATCTGAAAGCCTTTCTCGCTCTTGCTTATGTGAATAGTCCGTGAATAGATCGGGCACAAACTTGGATTGATCTGTAATTTCGAGCAGCACGATTCCCGCCTTTTTATACTTAAAGCCTTTCTTAAATATCTGATCGATGCCTTTCATCGCGGCCTTGGTGATGAGCAGTAGATCATCCGTATGCTCATGCATTTGAACGACGATGTAAGGCGAGTAGCGCTCTGTCTTATCAAAGCGACTGGTTTGGATATACACGCCGATCATCTTGCAGATTGAGCCATCTTCCCGCATTCGTTTCACGGCTCTGGCCACATAAAGCCGAACCGAAGCTTTAATGTCATCCATTTCATACACTGGGTTGCCATATGAACGGCTGCTGATGATTTGCTTCTTCGCTACAGTATCATCACTAAGGTCAATACAAGAAAGGCCCTGTAGCTCAAGCACCGTCTTTTCCATCACGATACTAAACTGCTTTTTGATTTCTTTAGGATTGGCATTGATCAGATCCAGCACAGATTGAACACCCATAGTATTGAGCTTCTTACAGTTCTGTCTGCCTACGCCCCAAACCTCAGACACATCAACCTGCGCGAGTAGCGTTTCTGTAGAGCATGGGTCCATATGGGCCAGATTACAGACCCCATTGAAGAACTTGTTTTTCTTGGCGAGATGATTGGCAATCTTGGCTTCGGTTTTAGAGCGACCAATTCCAATACAGCAGGGTAGGCCTAACCAACGCCAAGCCTTAGCCCTCATGTCTTGAGCATATACAGTCAGGTCAAATAGATGCTCGTAAGCTGTGAGCTTCAGAAAGCATTCATCAATGGAATAGACCTCTTGATCTCCTGGTGCAACATAGTCCCCAAGCAGCTCCATAAAGCGCTTGGACATTTCGCCATATAAGGAGAAATTACTGGATAGCACCTGAATGTTATGTTGTTTGATCAGCTCTTTAATTTGGAATACAGGAACACCCATCTTGATGCCTAAGTCTTTCGCTTCCTGGCTTCTGGCCACGGCACAGCCGTCATTGTTGCTGAGCACAATGGTTGGGCGATCATTCAAGGCAGGATTAAACACACGCTCACACGAGACGTAGCAATTATTCACGTCGACTAACGCGAATATTTCATTTTCACTTTGCATGGTTATTCTTCTTTTTATGAGCGGTGATAAATACGCTTTAAATTAAAAGTCACCACACCCCAGATTGATATGGTCTGACTATCATCAGGAATGATGTGATTGTAATTCGAATTTTCAGCCTTCAACCAAAGTTCTGGAAGCGGATAATCTTCATCTCCAAATATTTCTTTGATTTCAGACTTGGACATCTTATTGGTGATCATCAGCCGCTTAATGGTCGAGGCGCTATTATCAATCAGGGCAACCACGATATCGTAATGCTTGGCCTCAATGCTGCGATCGACAATGATTGGGTCATTGATCTCGAAACCAGCATCAAGCATAGATTCACTGTCTACATAAGCAATGAACGTAGAAATAGGGTTGTGAATCAGGAACTCATTCAGATCGAGCGCTTTATCTTGCTCATCCTTGGTGCTGAAGGCTGGACCTGCAGGGATGCGCTCTAAAGAGACGGGGATAGAGACTTTAGATTTGGGTAGAACTGCAGTAAGCCCTAACTGCGCAACCAGTTCATTTTGAACAGCGATTTGTTCAAGCACGGTATTGATGGTAGGGCTTGGCTTACCCTCTGGACCCATGAGCTCTTGTAAAGATGACCATGCGTCGTCAGAGAAGTAGATAGGCAACTTCTTAGACATTAGATACTCCTACGCTACAAGGCGTGTTTGGAAGTAGAATTTGTATAAATAGGATATTACTAACAGTATTTAAAATTCAAATTTAAAAAGTTGTGGATAAACAAGGATGCGTCAGAATAAGACGTCTTGTTTTTGCTCATCGCGCGGAAAAGTGACGAATTCATCGGGCATTTCAAAAAAATATTCATGCGCGTGTTCAT
>NZ_JFYL01000089.1 GCF_000632455.1 Acinetobacter sp. Ver3 | reverse complement strand
ATTTAACATAAAATCTCTTATGCGAAATTAAACATAAACCGTCCAACTTTCGGCGGGCAGATCAATTCATATTTTAAAGACTCAAAATATCTTACAGAGAATTCTGCTTATTTTGGATTTTCTATCCTTTCCAAGTACGCTTTTTTATTCATTTCATCTAATTTCTTTCTAGCAATTATAATTTCTGCTATGTAGCAAAGATTCTCTACATCTGCTTCAACAAACGTTTTGCTGTATTGCTTAGTGAGGATAGGATGGCGTTCATTGGATTTATGGGCCACAGTAAAAAAACCAGGATCAATAATTCGTTTTGAAAGTGCTTCAAACTTTGGAGTAACGGTAGTGATTTGCCGACCATCAACCTCTTTTACCTCTGTAACTTTACTTAAATCCTTTTTAGTTTCCTCTACTACAGGACAAAGAGCGTAAAAATAGCCACCAACTGTATCATTTTTTCCTTTCAAAAATAGATCATATTTTGAGAATAACCTGATTCTATTCAAGTTATTTTTATCTTTTAAAACAGTTATTTCAACATCATCTCGCTTCATTACATATTTTTTATCAGTACTAATATTTAACTCAATAATATTTTTTTGTTCAATTCCCCCATAGTAAGATGCCAACTTAAGTGTTTTACCAAGGAAACTCTCTTCTGGAGAACCCCTGACATTGGTTGATATCTTTCCATAAAATGGAGCATCAGGAACTGCAAAACTATTTCCGCAGATCAATAGAAGTGACCAAAAAAAAATTAAAGTTTTCATTCTTAAGAAGTATTCCTATATTTTTAATGCTCGAACTATTACTGTTCAAATTTAGAATGTGGAAATTTGATATAAAATCTTTTATACGATCTTAAATCTACTATGATTTAATAGATTGATATCAAAAGAATAAATCCTTTATTTACATACAAACTTAACTACGTCATAGTGAGATGCTTCATAAACTGGAGTCATCCAACTGCCTTTATTAGTGAAATCTTCTATTGCTTTTGGATTGTTAATCCCTTCTCCAATTTTTCTATATTTCCCCGTCCGGCAATTTATCTCCATTTTTGAATAGACAGTCTCAGCTTTGAAAACACTCTTATAAATCACAGTGTTTATATTGTTGTGTTTAGTTTGACTTACTAAAAAATACTTGCCTTGGTAGTACTTATCACTCATTGGGATAACCTTCTCAGCATAGCTAAAAGTGACAAAAAAAATCGAAAAAATGAATAAGGTTATTGCTTTGATGTTCATCTGTATTTATCTACTATGTTTGGTTTATAATTAATATAACAATTTCAAACAATTAAAGATAATATTTATGGCTCTAATAAATTGTCCAGAATGTAATAAACAAGTAAGTAATACGGCTTTAGATTGCCCTTCTTGTGGTAAAAGCATAAACAAACCTAAAAGAAGTCTTATAGGAAAAATATTTAAATGGGCATTCATTTTATTTAATTTATTGATGTTTGTTATAGCGTTTAAAGCGTGTGGAGGAGCTTCTGAAGTATATACATCTTCCACTAATGAATATGAACAAGCTGGTGCAGCTATTGGAACTACTCTAGGAATGGGATTAGTTTTCACATTTTGGGTTTTAATTGATGTGATCTTAGGGCTATTTGTTCTTTTTACTAGACCCAAAAGATAATAGTTAATAAAAAAGCCCAACATCCTGTTGGGCTTTTTTACGTATTTGATGCGTTGGTATAACTCCTGTCGTACCTGCATATTCCATTGCTACGATTTCTTATTGTTATCTGGAGCATCCTGCTCTCTATGTGTTCATCATAGAAAATTGAGGGGGATTGGTATAGACGCAAAATACCTGAATGAATGTGAGCCAAGGCGTACAAAATTGATTAAAACTTATCCCAAAAGTTGTCCGCAGAAATTGGGGATGAATTTGATATTAAAAGGCATATATCTTATAGGGAATTTCAGTTTTTGGTCACTTTTTAACCAATTTTATTGGCAAGAAGTATCAAAATTGCTCAAAAAGAAACCGACATGTTTCAAAGTCGTTTTTTTGCTGTTTTTCAGGGTGGGTAAAAATTTTTAAGTTATTGATTTTAAATGATTATTTTGATGCCATATAAACCTTTTTATTGACTTATCTAAGAAAAAAATTATTGATCTTTGCAAAACAGAATAAGCTCTAAATAAAAGGGGCAATGCGACAAGCAAGCCTACCTGTGTCCACAATTTTCTTCGAAAATTTGGACTCAGGGACTTGTTAGGGGTTTCACCCCTAAGACCCCAAAGCAAAAGCTCTTAACGAGACACGAAATGGTAAAAAATAAAACAAAAAAATTTAGACTCACACAGCTCCAGTTTGAGCAACTGGAGCAACACCTGCAAAAGGAAAATACAAGTTTCACTGACTTCATTCATTCATTAATCGAGCGTGAAGTCATGCAAGATGTGATTACCGTTCAACAAACCAAAGACGAAATAAAACCCACAAGAACAAAAATTAAAACAGTGATTGAGGTAGTCAAACGCTATCAAAAGACTGATCCGAATGTATTGCTAGAGCTATCAAGAATCGGCAACAACATAAACCAAATTGCACGAGCGTTGAATATCATCAAGAACGCAGATCCTCAAGAACAACGCAAACTAAATATTTTTAACATGTTGCTTGTTTTAAAAGGCATTCAAACCGAGCTAGAAAAAGTCTTCCCTGCCTTACCTAAAATTAGTCGGCAAAGCCCTGAACGCTTAAAAAAGCAGTTGTCTTCAGTACAACTGGCTGAGGATGATGAAAGTGCATATTAAATTTTTGAATCATGGCAAAGGCAATGCTGCCAAAGCATCGGCATACTTACTCGATAAGTTTGATCACATGGGCAATGTGCGTGCAGGCATTGAAGTTTTAAGAGGTGATGCAACCACATTTAACGCCATTTGTGATGCAAGCCCCCATCTGTGGAAATACACCAGTGGCGTGATTGCTTGGTCAAAGGATGATGCCCCTACAGACGAGCAGATCAGGGAGGTTTTAACCGACTTTGAACAACATGCTTTCTCAGGGTTAGACCCATCTCAATATCATCTGTTTGCCGTTCAACATACGGATGATGATGGCTCAAAGCATATTCATGTTTTAGTACCACGCCTTGATTTACAGAGTGGAAAATCACTCAACATTGCGCCCCCAGGGCATGAGAAACATTTCGACTCATTACGGGATTACTTCAACACAAAATACCAGTGGTCACGCCCTGACGATTTGCTGCTAATGCACACGACACAAGAGCCGAACCATATTGCAAAACTCAATGCACAAGCAAAAAAAATACTCTCAAGCCAAGAGCTTGAAGCGCTTTCTAAGAAGCAATTTTACAAAGCAATTGATAATTACGTGAGAACGCTCTTAAAAACCAACACAGCAAAAAATAGAGCGGAAATAATCACCTGTATCAAACAACTAGATGGAGTCGACTCGATAAAACCAAATAAAGAGTCTCTAACGGTCACTCTCAACAACGGCAAAAAACATCGAATAAAAGGTGATTTCTATCATGAAAACTTCGAAATTGGATCTTATTCAGAGCATCTCAGAGCAGCAGCAGAAAGCGGAGCAACTGCAAGTGAGCTTGCAGCAGCTCTCACAGACGCTGAGCAACTTCGAGCAACTTATAGAGCAAAGCGAGAAGCCTATAATCAACAGCAATACGCTTTTGTACAAAGTGCAGCAGACGACAATAGCGCTAGAATCGCGTCTAAGCGCGATTTTGAGCGAAATAGGGAATTTATCACCCCAAGTCATAAAATCGCAGACAGCGAGCTACAGCGAGCAAATAGACGCACTCACAGCACAGCTATCGAATATAGATATATCGACAATCAAATCAGTGCAAACACGCATCGAGTCATTTTCAATATCAGTGCAGACATTGCAAAAAGAGATCAACAGCAAGTTGCAGAGCATCGAAATCGACAAGCAGAGTCTACAAAAGAGCATACAAACCCAAGTACAGCAAGCGATAGCGAACCAAAGCGTACAGATCGAGAGCGAAATACAAACACTGATTTCAGAAAAGCTAAGCAATCAGAGATCGACATACATTCTTTGGGGGGTAATCAGCTTTGGAATACTGAGTCTTTTAATGAGTTTTTATCTGAGCTATCAAGCCAGCATGAATCTAAAGACCATCGAAGCACAAAAACAAATAATTCAGCAGAACAGTCAGCAAATCAGAAATCAAATCAAAATGTTGGAAATTCAACGGAAGTAAGCAATGCAGACAGAAATCGACCACTTCTTAACAGAGCAAAACAACTTGTTATCAGAACAAAACAGCTTATTGATTCAACAAATCAATTCATTAAAAACAATCTTGAGCGAATACAGCGAAGTAGAGCAGAGCTTAAAAACTCAACTCAAACAACAGCAAACCTTGATTTCAGCACAACAATCCGAAATAGCCAAAATCGAACAGGGGAGCTTTTCCGAGCAGTTACAGCAAGCATTTCAAGAAAACTTGAAAATCCAATTGAGTCAGCAATTAACCAAATCATTGAGTCAACTGGATTTAAAAATCATTGTCAGCAACTTAGTAACAGCAAATTTAGAACCGATTCAAACAACAATCAGCACACAACAATCAGACATCGAGAGAGCACTCTCGAAAATCTTGCAATTGAAAGTTCCGAGCGACTTCTACGAAGATTTGCAGATGCAAAGCAAGCAGATCAACATGCTTGGGAAAACTCTAGAGAACTTGACGAAATTAATCGAAAACTTGAACGACTAGAAATCGGAATAACAGAAATTCGACTCAAACCCAAGCCAGCTCTTGATTTTAAATATTTAAGAAGCGACGGTTATTACCCCGATTATGTTGCTTATCACAAAGAAATCAGTGAAAAACAACAGCAAGCATATAAAAATCAGAATCAAATACAACTGATTGTTTTAACGAGTAAAAAAATTAAAAATATAGAAGAATACATAAATCGATTAAGTAAAAATCTCACTCACAGCGAGTGTAGAAAGTTAGATGAAATCATCAAAAACGACCGAAGAATGTTGAGATATCTTGAATGTGAGAAGATTTTAGAGCCTAGAAATTCCCATCTCAAAGAACCAAGAGAATTATATCAATCATGTTTGAAAGGCTTTGAGACGATCAAAAATGATATTCGCGAAATTAAAAACCCATCGCAACGACAAAACAGCATTGAATTATCAAGTCATGAACTCAAACAGCCACAACCGAGAAATGATTTTGACTTGGATATGTAATCCAATTCAGCAAAAGCGGTAATCAGAGAGGGGAATAAGTGATCTACTGTTATGTCGCTCACACTCCGTTCGCTTTGTGCTTTTCTTTTTGAGGCTAACAGGGATTAGCCGAGCGAGTGTCTACGAGCGATTGAACACTATCAAAATTTTGCCCTGCTCTTTCTCTGATTACAAGCTCCCCTTTACTGCTCAGACTTAGATATAGAGCATCCCGAAGGGTGCGAACAGATTTAATTTGCATCTAGGTCGAGCGAAGCGAGCATAAAAAACTCATGAGCGAAGCGAATTCCGAGTTGCTTTTGCTTTTTATTAAATTCCAGATGGTATTAACCAAAAAATTGCCCCAACGAACTGAGCGAAAGCGAAGTTCAATAGAGTTTGAGCGTAGCGAAAACATAGGGCAATTTTTCATGACCTGGGCTTTTAATTATTTTTAATACTTTTAAATGCTTTTAGACATACTGAAAGCTTTTATTTATAAAATTCTTAGAGACTATAAAACGAGGTTTACCTTGCATTAAAACGAGGTTTACCTTGCATTAAAACGAGGTTTACCTTGCATTAAAACGAGGTTTACCTTGCATTAAGCGAGCTTATAATATAGCCTCGTCTTATTGAATTAAAAATATAACCTTTTCATATGAAAACAGAACTAATAGTTAAAGATAATGCATTAATTAATGCCAGTTATAACCTTGATCTAGTCGAGCAACGGTTAATTCTTCTAGCTATCGTTGAAGCAAGGGAATCGGGTAAGGGAATAAATGCTAATGATCCATTAACAGTTCATGCTGAAAGCTACATCAATCAATTTGGTGTACATCGAAACACGGCTTATCAGGCATTAAAAGATGCTTGTGATGATCTATTTGCAAGACAATTCAGTTATCAAAGTCTTAGTGAAAAAGGCAACATTATTAATCACAAGTCAAGATGGGTGAGTGAAGTCGCTTATATTGATAATGAAGCGGTTGTTAGACTTATTTTTGCTCCCGCTATCGTGCCTTTAATTACAAGACTAGAAGAACAATTTACAAAGTATGAAATACAACAAATAAGCAATTTAACAAGTGCTTATGCCGTTCGGTTATATGAGATATTGATTGCATGGCGTAGTACAGGAAAAACGCCTCTTATAACTTTGTCTGATTTCAGACAAAAAATAGGTGTACTCGATACTGAATACAAACGAATGTATGACTTTAAAAAATATGTCTTAGACATTGCATTAAAGCAAGTAAATGAACATACCGACATTACTGTTAAAGTTGAACAGCATAAGACTGGTAGATCAATTACAGGTTTTTCATTTAGCTTTAAACAGAAAAAATCAGTAACGAAGTCAGCTAAAAGTATTGGTGTAAGCGAAGATATAACGATCACTTTAACAGATGCACAACGCTATTCATTTGCGAGTAAATTGTCAGAGCTTCCAGAAATGGGAAAACTTTCACAAGGCACCGAAAGCTATGAACAATTTGCTGTACGAATTGCAGATATGCTAAAACAGGCGGAGAAATTAAAAGAACTTACTCCATTACTTCGAAAAGTTGGCTTTCAATAAATGATGTCAATTGACATTGTAAAGTTGACAGTCAAGTATTAACACAAATTGAAAACTGGTTTACATAATGAAAAAACTGTCAGTTTCAGAGTTGGCTAAGCTTTACGGATATTCAAGACAAGCCATATATACCCATATAAACAAAGGAAATTTATCTAAAGGATCTGATGGCTTGATTGACTTTACAGAAGCCTTAAGGGTTTTTGGGGAACCAAAAAAGAAAGATACTACTGTCAATCAAAGTCAATCAATTAACAGTCAAACCTTGACAGAAGTTGACTTGCTAAAACGTCAAGTTGACATACTGGAAAAACAGTTAAATCAGGCAGTGCAGAGAGAGAATCAATCACTAGAACGTGAATCGTTTTATCAAGAACAGATTGAAGCTATGCAGCGCTTACTGGAAGCTCCAAAAACCAATATGACTACGTTTACCGATCAGAAACCTAGCCAAGATATAACAACGGATCCTCGGTCAGAACCTGAGCCGAAAGATGACGGATTGACTACTCCGGAGCAGACGGAAAACAAGCGTATTCCAGTGCCGGAACATGTTGAACCGGAGCAACCGAAAAGAGGCTTTTGGAGCCGTTTTTTTAGACCCTATGATTAACCACGATTGTTTAACTGATATGAACAAAGTCGTGAAACATTGGTCAAAGAATAGGCGTGGAACATGAAAAATCATAAAAAAAGCCCAAACGGGCTCGATTGGGCTATCAACTAGGAACTACAGCGTTGAATTATAAGGATAATTATAACGCATTTCGCATAAGGTGTATTATGTTAATTTTAGGAAGTCTTTAGAGTTGGTCTTCAAGTAACTGACCTATTTCTAACCTGGTATAGCCACGTTCTTTAAAGATCAAAATAATTGCTTTTCGATAGTTCTCACAATGAGCAGTTTTATACTTATTAATTAATTGGATTTCGGAATTAAGCTCGAGGTCATTTTTTATCGTCAATACTTCCGTAGAGACTTTATTAAAAATCTTGAAATTAAACATACAGGCGCTCTTTATCAATATTGTAGCGGCCCGACTACAACAAACACCTGCCTCAGCTTAGCTAGACACCCTTGGGCGCAAGGATTACAAATTCAGCAGGATTCTGCAAGCTTTACCCAATTGAAAGCATTATTATTCATCTAAATACTCGGCCATTTAACATAATGGGCGTTATGCGAAATGCAAGAAAAATAATGATTTAAAATCAATAACTTAAAAATTTTCACCCACCCCGAAAAACAGCAAAAAGTCGACTTTGAAACAAGTCGGCTTTTTTATGTTCGATTCTGTAAGATTTTGCCAATAAAAAATGGAACAACTTTGCAAAATTTACAATTTTGTATTAACATTTTTATATTAACAAAAAGCGATGCAACTATGGAAATTGAGTTTTCATGGGATGAGCATAAAGCAGAAATAAACCTCAAAAAACATGGTGTAGCTTTTGAAGATGCAACATTGGTTTTTTACGATGCTCATGCCTTATATAAACAGGATCGCTTTGAAAATGGTGAATATCGTTGGCAAGCGATAGGTATGGTACATGGGCAAGCTGTTTTATTGGTGGCCCACACAGTACAAGACCATAATGGGATGGATCATATCCGCATTATTTCGGCACGACAGGCAGAGAAAAAAGAGAGGAAACAGTATGAGCAAAACCGTTACTTACAAAATGGATTTGAATAATCCTCCTGTTTTGTCTGAAGAACAAAAGGCAAGACTTGAAGCATTAGATAAACGTCCAGACAGTGAAATCGATTTTTCAGATATTCCTGAACTTGATGACAGCTTCTGGAAAAATGCAGTGCAAAATCCATTTTACAAGCCGACTAAACAAGTAACTACGGTTCGCATCGATGCAGATGTCATGCAGTGGCTAAAAGCCCAAGGCAAAGGCTATCAAACACGAATGAATAAAATTTTACGGGATGCCATGCTTAAAGAATTAAAAAATCATCAATAAAAATGGGAGCTTAGGCTCCCATTTTTAGATTCGTATAACGTGTATTATGTTAATTGTAGGAAATCTTCAAAAAACTATTAGATGCTATTTAAGCAAAACAGTTTTCAATTCGAAATACATTCAGATTAATAAGTGGTTGAAGTGCAATTTGTAGCATAACCATAATTATAACAATTTGTATTCGTTGTCTTAGGTGCTGAATTTTTTAAACTTTCATTCAGATTTGCCCAAGCTTGACGATTAGCTTCTTGTTGTCTGTAATAATTTTCAACTTGCTGACTATCTGCTGGTGTAACAACTTGTCCAGTTGCTATTCCCTTGTGATAACAGTAAAGAGTATCTGGATCATCATAGGAATATGAATATTTTTCACACTGCGTGGGTAGATAATATAATTTTCCGTTATGTCCAGCTGTTTGGTATCCTACAGTAGAACAACCGGTTAAGATTGCAGAACCAAGTAATAAATAAAAAAATTTCATTTTTCCCCCTTGAATTAAAAGTATCAAGCTTCTTAGCTATAACTAAATTTAATAATATCTTATACAATTTCTATATTGATATTTAATTTTATAAATTTTTTATTAAGGAATAAATGTGAGAAAACTAACTCTAACACTTGGCTTATTAATCAGTTTACAAAGTAACGCATCTGATTTGAGAGAATTTTGTGATTATATTGAAGGGGCTATCATTATTTCCTCTGATACTGAGAAAAAATATTTAGGAAAAATATCTTCATCTTATGATAGCGATTCTATTTTTAACGAATATGGTAAGTATGGTGGGGAATATTCTTCAAATTCTATTTGGAATACCTACAGTAAATATGGAAATGAGTACAATAGCTATTCTCCATTTAATGAATACTCTTTGAATCCGCCAATAGTAATTAAAAATAATCGTGTGGTTGCAAAACTTACTGTTAATGATTCTATATCAAATGCATTAAATCCGTATGTGTTAAAAGCATGTAATTTTTAATCTTAAAAATAGCCCTCAGTTGAGGGTT
>NZ_JFYL01000088.1 GCF_000632455.1 Acinetobacter sp. Ver3 | reverse complement strand
AAATTAAGTGCTTGAACCACATCTGGACAGTTATGACAGCTTAAAGATACGAATACATCAAAGTCAGATTTGATTTCTAAAGCTTTAATGGATGCCAATACTTCATCAGATACTTTTGGTGCATAACCAGAAGTTTGTAGCAATGCCAAAATCAAAGAAGTGAACTCATGACCCATTGGTAAACCTGCGAAGAAGACACGCGGTTCTTCACCCGCTTTAGCAATACCAAAGCTCGGCGCACGTTTATTTTGACCATCAAAACGAGCTGTGACTAATGGAGAAAGTGCAGCCACTTCTTCCACAAGTTCTTTGATTTTTGCAGATTTGTCTGAATCATTTAAAGTCGCAACCAATTCGATTGGACCCTCAAGGCGTTCTAAAAGCGTTTTTAATTGAGCTGAAGTATTTTGATCTAACATTGCTAACGTCTCCAAAGGAGTAATAATTCATTCGATACAGGTATACTAAGATAATTGATTGAATAGATAAAACAGTTTGTTTTTATAAATTCAATCGGAAAAATAAATTTCATCAAAGTCATTGGTGTAGATGTATGAAAATATTGAGTTAAAACTTGAATTTTCAAGTATAAAAGCAATTTAAATTCAGATATTTACACTAAAATTATTTTAATAGATATGAGCGAGGACGAATTATGACCTTAGAGAGAGGCATTTATAAACACTATAAAGGACAACTTTATCAGGTCCTTCATGTAGCGACTCATAGTGAAACTCAAGAAAAGCTTGTGGTCTATCAATGCCTTTATGGAGATTATTCAATATGGGTAAGGCCATTAGCGATGTTTACGGAAAGTATTTATCTAGAAGATGATGATCGTGAAATTGAACGTTTTAAATTGATTCAAAAATTATGATGATTGTCATAGTAAAGACTTTATCTTTGATTAGTTTATAGAAATCGATTCAATGAGAATATGTCATGAATGCTGAATTTCTAAGTCAAATGCAAAGTTTATATCAGCAGTTAATTCAACATGATGCATATCAAACTGATCGCGATCTGAGATATCGAAATATAAAACCAGAATCTGCCCATTATATTTCGATGCTCATTAAGATCCAGACCTCTAAACGAATTCTTGAAATAGGAACTTCGACAGGATATTTAACATTATGGATGGCGGAGTCGGTTTCGGATCATCAGGGTCGAGTGACTACGGTTGATATAAACTCAAAAAGAATAGCACTTGCAACTCAGTACGCCAAACAATTTAGTTTAGATCACCTTATTGATTTTATCAGCAGTGATGCAATTAATTTATTAATTAATGAAGGCGATGTGTATGACTTAATTATCTTAGATGCGAATCGAAATGCATATCCTGATTATTGGCAATATTTAAAAAAGGTACTACATCCTGAACATGGCGTAATACTTGTAGATAAAGTGATTTCCCATGCTGCTGAAATACAAAGTTTTTTAAAGGATGTTAAGGCTGATCCAGATTTTTGCACGATGACGCTGAATATTGGGTGTGGATTATTGATGATTACGCGGAATTGATGGTGATTGAGAATTTGATGGATTGAACACAAAAAAAACCACGCAAAGCGTGGTTTTTTTAGTGCTATCTAATGAATTAGATTTTACCAACTAGATCGATTGAAGGAGCAAGAGTTGCATCGCCTTCTTTCCATTTAGCAGGGCAAACTTCGCCTGGGTGAGCGTGAACGTATTGAGCTGCTTTAACTTTACGAAGAAGTTCTTGAGCATCACGACCGATACCACCAGCGTTGATTTCAACGATTTGGATTTTACCTTCTGGGTCGATTACGAAAGTACCGCGGTCAGCAAGACCAGCAGATTCGATTAGAACTTCGAAGTTTTTAGAAAGAGTCCAAGTTGGATCGCCGATTAATGGGTATTGGATTTTACCAATTACGTCAGAAGTGTCGTGCCAAGCTTTGTGAGTGAAGTGAGTGTCAGTAGAAACACCGTAGATTTCCACGCCTAATTTTTGGAATTCAGCGTAGTTGTCAGCAAGGTCACCAAGTTCAGTTGGGCAAACGAAAGTGAAGTCAGCAGGGTAGAAAAATACTACAGACCATTTGCCTTTAAGATCAGCTTCAGTCACGTCTACGAATTGACCGTTGTGGTAAGCTGTAGCTGCGAATGGTTTAACTTCAGTATTAATTAAGCTCATCATTGTCTCCATGATTGAGGTTAGTCTTTAATTTTCAATTAGAGTATCGAACTTTCGTTCTGTGCTGAAATGGTATTTTTACATTACAAAAATCGGAAAAACCGAATTATGTAAATTGATTGCCATTTAAGTTTGTCATCTGTCTACCTTGTAACACATCAAAATGATGTATTCGTGACAGGATGAGAAAATTTCACATGCCTACCAACATGAAGACACTGAAGTGAAAATTCAAGGGTAAATATTAAAAAAACCATCATTATTTTGGATTTAGTTTTTCAAAAATATAAAAAGCCACATGAAAATTTCAAAAATTGTATGAATTGTCACATAACGCGGCTGACTTGTTTCTATTTCAACGTAAGATCATTTTAAGCTTTATATTCTCATTTAATCTAAAAAAATAGTCCGATTCAGATTTGGGATAATCTTTTAAAATGAGTAGAATAAAGCGTTTCGTAATTGGTATAGGGCTAAAACTTGGCAACGATAGGGTTAAATGTAGAACAAATGGTGATGGCACGAGATCTTCATCGTTTAAATCGACTACGCAAAGGAAAAGATGCCAATGAAAAGCAATATCAAGAACTTTTTGAAAAATCAAATTTAAAAGTACAGCAGCGTATTCAACGCATTCCTAATATCAAACTTAATCAAGGTTTACCTGTTACCCAATATGCAGATAAATTGATTGATGCCATTCAAAAACATCAGGTCATTATCGTTGCGGGTGAAACAGGTTCAGGTAAAACAACTCAGCTTCCTCAAATAGCCATGCTTGCGGGACGTGGTTTAACAGGGTTAATTGGGCATACCCAGCCACGACGATTAGCTGCGCGCAGTGTATCGCAACGTATTGCAGAAGAGGTGGGTGAAAAACTCGGTGAGTCTATTTCATTTAAAGTAAGGTTTAACGAACAGGGTTCACAGGACTCAATCGTTCGTTTAATGACAGATGGTATTTTGCTGGCTGAATTGGCTCATGACCGTTTTCTCACCAAATACGATACGATTATTATTGATGAAGCACATGAGCGCTCGCTCAATATTGACTTCATCATGGGCTATTTAAAACAGCTCTTGCCACGTCGTAAAGATCTTAAAGTCATCATCACATCTGCAACTTTAGACGTTAATCGTTTTTCAAGTTACTTCAATAACGCACCGATCTTTGAGGTTGAAGGTCGCAGTTTTCCTGTAGAAGTGCGTTATCGTCCGATCTCTGAAATGAGTATTGTAGGGAGTGATGATGATGAGTTTGATGACTTTGAAGAAAACCTACCGCGCGCAGTAGTATCAGCTGTTGAAGAATGTTTCAAAGATGCACAGGAAAAAGGTCATCCTGAACACGCAGATATTTTGATTTTTGCCAGTACGGAACAAGAGATTCGTGAGCTACAGGAAACTTTAATCAAACATGGACCTCGTCATACAGAAGTTCTACCTTTGTATGCGAGACTAGCGTTATCTGAACAACAAAAGATTTTTAATCCTGCAGGTGGTGGACGGCGTATCATTATTGCCACCAACGTTGCGGAAACTGCATTGACCGTTCCAAACATACGTTACGTCATTGATAGTGGCTTTGCACGTATCTCTCGTTATAACTACCGTTCACGTGTTCAGCGTTTACCGATTGAAGCGATTTCTCAAGCAGCAGCCAATCAGCGTAAAGGTCGTTGTGGTCGTATTGCACCGGGTGTGTGTATTCGATTGTATTCAGAAGAAGACTTTTTAAGTCGTCCCGAATTTACTGAACCTGAAATCAAACGTACTAATTTGGCATCTGTTATTTTGCAGATGCAGAGTTTAGGTCTTGGAACACTCGAAGATTTTGACTTTATTGAACCGCCTGATCATCGTCTCGTCAATGATGGCCGTAAACTGCTGATTGAACTCGGGGCGATGGCGGAAAAGAGAAATTCTTCTCTTGCGACTAAAACAGCCTCATCTCTAGATAAAGGTGGACTTCAAGGCAAAGGTGATTCTCTCACCAAAATTGGTCAACAAATGGCAAAAATGCCAATTGATCCAAGACTCGCACGTATGATTTTGGGTGGTGCTCATTTTGGGGCACTCAATGAAGTATTGATTATCGTGGCTGCGTTAGCTGTTCAGGATCCAAGAGAGCGTCCTGCTGATAAACAAATGCAAGCGGATCAGAAGCATGCCTTGTTTCGTGAAGCCGACTCTGACTTTCTGTTCTATCTCAAATTATGGGATGCGTTGGTTGCAAATCGGGAGATGAATGAAAATAAGCGTCGCACATTTGCACGTAATCATTTCTTGAGTTGGCTACGCTTGAGAGAATGGAAAAAAACACATGAGCAACTGGTTGATCTTGCTCAAGGCTTAAAGCTTTCTTTTAATGAAAAGAAAACCAGTTACGAAAATCTTCACAGAGCTTTACTCACAGGGCTATTGTCATTCATTGCAAATAAAACAGATGAACGCAATGTATTCATGGCAGTGCGTCAACAAAAGGCACGTATATTTCCTGCATCAACCTTACACAAAACCAATACACCATGGGTCATGGCATTTGAGATGGTAGAAACCTCTCAGGTGTATTTACGAACACTGGCAAAAATTGAGCCTGAGTGGATTTTGCTAGCCGCACGTGATTTAGTCAAACATCATTACTTTGAACCGCATTGGTCGAAAAAAGCAGGTGTGGTTAACGCATATGATCAAATTTCACTGTTTGGTTTGATTATTGAGCCTAAGCGTCAAATCAATTATGAAAAGGTGGATCAAACTGCGGCGCATGAAATTTTCCTTCGCGATGCTTTAACGACGGGTCATCTGGGGATTACGCCGCCATTTTTAAAACATAACTTACTTAAACTACAAGAGGTTGAGCGAGTTGAAGACAAATTGCGACGTCGTGATTTGGTGGTAGACGAAGAGACGATTTATCAGTTTTATGCAGCAAAAGTGCCTGAAGATGTTGCGAGTCGGCGTAGTTTTGAAGATTGGCGTGCGACTGTTGAGCCTCAAAATCCACGTTATTTGTTCATCGATGACGATGCTTTATGGCTTAACGATCGTCCAACCACCCAACAGTTCCCTGATTACTTACGTAATGGGGATCTTCGTTTTGCAGCAAGTTATCGATTTGATCCAAGTCATGATGAAGATGGTGCGACGGTCAAGATTCCACTACATGCCCTGCCACAAGTAGATGAAAACTTATGGTCATGGGGCATTCCAGGTTGGCGTCTTGATTTAATTGAAGCACTATTAAAAGCTCTTCCAAAAGATAAGCGTCGTGGCTTGGTACCTATACCAGATACTGCGCGTAAACTGATGTCCAAAATAGATGCGCAAGATTTACAAAAGCACATTTTTAGTTTTTTAGCTTTTCAGTTGAGAGGCGAACAGATCACTGAAAAAGATTTTAATGTAGATCGAATTGAACAATATCTTTTACCGCTCATTAAAGTCATCGATGAAAAAGGACGAGTGATTGAGCAAGGTCGCGATTTATCAGAATTAAAAGCACGCTGTCGTACTGAAACGCATAGTCCAGTCAAGCAGTTAAAAGGTGAGTATCAAACTTTCCCTGAGCATTTTGTGTTTGAAGCATCGCAAAAAGTCACAGGTGTCGTCGTCAAACAATATCAAGCACTTGTACCAAGCAAGGAATTTTCTAAGCTTGAGCAAAAGGATGAGTCAGGTGTTGTCATTCAAACGTTTAATGATCAGCACGAAGCAATACGCCATCATCGTGCTGGTATTATTCGCCTGATTCATATGCAGCTAGGTGATTTGATTCGACAGCTTAAAAAACAAATTTCTAAACCACTCGCATTAGCCTATTCCCCTTTGGGTGATAAAGCTCAGTTAGAACAAATGTTAGTTTACGCAACATTGCAAATGGCTTTAGAGAAAGAGCCTGTAGATGCGCAAGATTTCCAAATAATTCTGCAGGCTGTCAAGCAGTCTTTCCTGACGCATGGTCAAAAGGTCTTGGCTGCCTTTAATGACATTTATGTACAATGGCAACAAATTCGACGCGAGTTGATGATGATTGATGCCAATGTATTTGGTAAAAATATCGATGATATTGAAGATCAACTTGATCTAATGAGTTTAGCGGATTTTGCTTATAGTAAATCTGTAGACGTGTGGATTGAATTTCCACGCTATCTTAAAGCTTTATTGATCAGGATTGATCGTTTGCCTCATAATCTAAAACGAGATGATGATGCGATTGCTCAAGTCGATCCTTGGATGGATAAATTATTTAAATATAAAAATGATCAGAAATTGAAAGAGTTATATTTTATGGTTGAAGAGCTGAGAATCTCATTATTCTCTCAACCGATGAAAACCAAGATGCCAATTTCGCCAAACCGTATTCAAAAAGTATGGGAACGTCTCGGAATCAGTTAATATAGCTTTAATTTGAAATATTGAGTTACTCAAAAAAGGAGTTTTGCATGGGCATTCGTATTACAGGCACTGGCTTATTCCATCCTGAACATGTCATCACCAATGAAGAATTGGTTGAAAGTTTAAATGCTTATGTAGAAAAGTTTAATCAAGAGAATGCTGAAAAAATTGCTGCGGGCGAAATCGAAGCACGCCGTGGTTCAAGTGCAGAATTTATTGAGAAGGCTTCAGGTGTTAAAGCACGTTATGTTGTAGAGAAGGAAGGCGTACTAGATCCTAATCGTTTACGTCCAAACTTAGCAGAACGATCAGATGATGAAATTTCACTTCAAGCTGAGTGGGGTGTAATCGCTTCAAAACAAGCAATGGAAAATGCAGGTGTAACTGCTGAAGACATTGATGTTGTAATATTGGCTTGTTCAAATATGCAACGTGCATATCCTGCGGTTGCTATTGAAATTCAAACTGCATTAGGCATTCAAGGTTATGCTTATGATATGAATGTTGCTTGTTCTGCTGCAACATTTGGCTTAAAACAAGCTTATGATGCGATCAAGTCTGGTGCTCGTCGTGTGCTCTTGGTCAATGTGGAAATCACATCAGGTCATACAGATTATCGTTCACGTGATTGTCATTTCATTTTTGGTGATGTAGCGACAGCTTCAATTATCGAAGATACAGATTCTAAAACTGGATTCGAAATTTTAGATACGCAATTGTTTACGCAATTCTCTAATAACATTCGTAATAATTTTGGTTTCTTGAATCCAAGTGAAACAACCAATGCGGATGATAAACGCTTCCGTCAAGATGGCCGTAAAGTGTTTAAAGAAGTATGCCCATTGGTTGCGAAAATGATTACAAAGCAACTTGAGAAAAACCAAATCGAACCGACGAATGTTAAACGTTTCTGGTTACATCAAGCCAATGCCAGCATGAACGAGTTAATTTTAAAGCTGGTTGTGGGTAAAGCTGCTGCTGAAGCAGATCCAGACTTAGTTCCAATCATTTTAGACGAGTTTGCAAACACTTCTTCAGCTGGTGTCATCATTGCGTTACATCGAACTGCTGATCAAGTGAATGATGGTGAATACGGCGTATTATGTTCATTTGGTGCGGGTTATTCTGTTGGTTCGATACTGGTTCAGAAGCGAGTAGCTTAATTAGATAAAGAGATGTTCAATGGAAAATAAAGCATTGCAAATCCAACACCATTCTAAAATGATCAGATATGGTAGTTTGTTGCAACGTTTTTATTTTAAACCGACCTTTCTTGGTGTTGAACATCTCAATGCTGATCGACCTGCCATGTATGTGGGTAATCATACAATTTATGGCGTATTTGATACGCCAATTTTGATTGATTATCTATATACAGAGCACAAAATTAAAATTGTGAGTTTAGGTGATCACATTCATTTCAAAATACCGTATTGGAAAGATATGGTTCATAAAATGGGTGCAATTGAGGGTCTAAGAGAATACGCCAGAGATGCAATGCAACAAGGATACTCTATCCTAGTGTTTCCAGGTGGTGGGCGTGAGGTAGTAAAGCGCAAAGGGGAAGAATATCAACTCATATGGAAAGAGCGCTACGGATTCTTAAAGTTAGCTCAAGAATTTGACTACGACATTGCACCTTTTGTAGCTGTAGGTGGTGATGAAGTATTCGATTTGGCACTTGATGCCAATTATTTGCTTGAAAAAAAGTGGTTTAAAAAGCTTTTAACTGTACCTAAAATTGGAAAAATACTCCGTCATGGTGATGTCTTGCCTTCAATACCCAAAAATATTATTCCTAAAAGAGTCCCATTCTATTTCAAATTTTTACCACGACAATCAATCTCAAATATCAAAACAGAACAAGATTTAATTGAATTCAGAGATCAATTGCAGCAAACAATTTACGAAAATATTGCATCAACGCAGTTGATACGAGATAGACAAAGTTAAATCTTAGAAAATTATACTTCTTAATCTAATTATATCGTTGATTATAAAAATATTTTTAAAATAATATTAAAAAAATAAATTAGTGCTTTCTATTTTATATCAATTAGGTATATTATTTTAATGTAAATATTCAGTTTACTAAGCCCAAAGATTGTACTCCTCCTTGGGCTTTTTTTTATCTCAGAATAATAATAGGCGTATGAGCGCGATTTTCACTTTTTAAATTTCATACAAATTAAGATTGAAAATTAAAGGTGAATTTTTGGCACAAAATGCAACTATAGTTGGTTTTTGAAAAATTAATAAAAACAGAATGTTATTTATGTTTTTTAGCATGCTATCAAAATAATTCTAATTTTGTAATTGCAAAATGTATGCTTCTACGACTTAGAGGTTCATAAAGAAATTTTGCATAAGTGCTTTTTTTTTGTACATTGAAAACTCAAAAACAAAATAACACAGAGGGATTATGTCACTACAAGGAAAAACACTGTTCATTACAGGTGCAAGCAGAGGTATCGGTCGTGAGATTGCACTTAAAGCTGCAAAAGATGGTGCAAATATTGTGGTTGCTGCAAAAACGAGCACTGAACATTCGAAACTCAATGGTACGATTCATTCTGTTGCAAAAGAAATAGAAGCAGCTGGTGGGAGAGCATTAGCGATCCAACTTGATGTACGAGATCAAGATGCTGTCGCAGCCGCAATGAAACAGGCTGCTGAACATTTTGGTGGGATAGATGTCCTCATTAATAATGCTGGTGCGATTAATTTGAGTGGGGTTGAAACGCTTGATCCAAATCGTTTTGATCTTATGTATCAAGTTAATACTCGCGCCGTTATGGTCTGTAGTCAAGCTGCCTTGCCTTATTTAAAACAAAGTCAAAATCCACACATTCTTAGTCTCTCTCCACCTTTAAATTTAAAAGAAACGTGGTTTGCGGTTCATTCTCCTTACACCATCAGTAAATATGGCATGAGTATGTTGACCATGGGAATGAATCAAGAATTCGAACGTTATGGAATAAGTGTTAATGCCTTGTGGCCTAGAACCATTATTGCAACTGCAGCGATTGAGTTTTCTCTCGGTGGACGTGAGTTATTTAGCAAGGCTCGGACACCAGCAATCATGGCTGATGCAGCGTATGCAATCTTGACGAGTGAGAAACGTTCGATCACGGGTCGTATGATGATCGATGAAGAGATATTAAGAGAGAAAGGTGAAACTGATTTCGAGAAATATCGAGTTGAGCCATCAGATGAAGAATTGATGGTTGATCTATTTGTTGATCCATAAATAATAAAGCC
>NZ_JFYL01000087.1 GCF_000632455.1 Acinetobacter sp. Ver3 | reverse complement strand
TCATTACGACGAACTTGAGCTTCTCGGAATGGAGCAATGTATTTGGTGATGCTAAGTTGACGACTGCACTGCTGGATCGACTGACTCATCATTGCCATATCATCGAAACGGGTAATGAATCCTATCGTTTTAAGCAAAGCACGGAGGAAGCCAAGCAGCGTATAAAGAAACGAGAAGCAGAGAAAGGAGAGTTATTTTAACCGTCGATCAGTGAAGAAAAAGCAACAGCAATTGATCGATTTATCCACAGCAGTGTAGTACGCTACATTGCTTAAATGCCTGGTCAATATTCAACGAGCATCGCTGGTCAATATTAAGTGAGCGTCAACAATCTTGGGCATTTCGGGGTATCTCTGGTGGCACAAACAGGTTTGCAGTTTGACCTTTCCACATCTCAGGGAAAGCTCATGGCTTCTGTGATGTCTGCATTAGCAGAGTTTGAGGGAGATTTACTACGTGAACGTGTGCGCTCTGGTGTAGCAGCGGCACAAGCGCGTGGCGTTGTGTTTGGTCGTCGTCCTGGTCAACGTACCAAGTCAGATCGTCTGGCACCTAAAGTGTTGGAGTTGGTGTCTGCTGGACACTCTTATCGACAAGTCGGTCGGCTGGTCAATCTAAGCAAAAATACCGTGTTGGATATCGTTAAAAGAAGTCGGAGTGAAAATCCTTAGCGTGCTATATTTTCCGTTTCCTGAGACGACCCCTAACTGAAGACATTGACGGTGGATGGGCTGCAATGGGAATTAAAACCTCTACAGAGTTCACAGCGGGTTGCAAGCGTTGGGTTGAGTTGAGGTTATCGGATTGGAAGTGGAGGGCTGCCATATGATTGCCATCTCTGACATAGCGTTTTAAGGTATTTTTCTAGGGCGTATTGATGTTTCAACGTATTAACAATCATACGAACAACCTCATTCTCTCAGGTCATTTTCTTCTTGCCGATGGGTGATTTTTCGCCGATAAGCACTTGGTGATACACCAAACCAGCGTTTAAACGCGCGCCGAAAATTAGCAGAGTCGTGGTAATTCAGTAAGCTGGCAATTGCCTCGACCGATATTTGAGGGTCATGTAAATAACTACTGGCTTTCTCAGATAAAATCCGATCTCGAATCAGCCGGTAACTCGTGTTCTCTTTGACCAGACGTCTGGCCAGCGTACGCTTATTCATAAACAAGGCTGCAGCCAGATCCTCTTCACTCAGTTGCCCGAGCGGATAGGACAGCATGGCTTTTTGCACTTGGTAGGTGGTGCTGTGTTGTTGGGTCTTGAGCCGGTTGAGGATCATTTCGCATTGTTGCATCGCCAGCAGATAGCTATCGTGCTGCGCGGATGCATTGGCAATCAAGCACAACTCGGTCGGCACTCGGATCGACAGTTGTGGCTGATCAAACTGATAGGTACCGGCAAGATAATCCGCGTAACAGGCATGATGATCGGGGGCGGGATGGCTAAACTGAATCACCGCCTCGGTCAGCGGTCGTCCAACAATAAATTCGGCACATTCCGAAAAAATCACTGCAACGGTTTCGGACAGTAGCCGATGTACTGCGCTATTCAGGGTTTGCTCAAAAAAAATCATGCAGCTCGTCCACGCAGCATCGGTATGTGCTTCAAGTCGCATCAAACTTATACGCGTCGGCAAAAATGTCTGAAACGCATGTAACACGGCTAGCAAGTTCGGGCTACTATTAATTAAAAAGCCCATCGCACCATGCGTTGAGGGAGTTAGGCGCTGACCCAAGCGCAAACCGAACTGTTCAGATGTTGATAGATCTATGCTGTTTTGCAGGATCTGAGCTTGTTGGCTGGCCGTGATCATGGTGTCATCACGCATCAGTTGCTCAGTGGTCAGCGCAGTGAATTTTAATAATTTCGGCAGATCGCGCGCTTGTAAGTCCAGTTCTCGACCGATCAAACGGGTATAGCTACACGGAATGATCGCGGGTTCTTTGCCTGAGTGAGTCTGATACATGGAATATGCTTTATTGGCTGACGAGGTAATATTGTCTTTTTATGACCTCTATTTGTCAAATAATAACCTCTACAGAACCGCAGAGAGTGCGTAATCTTGAGCTTGAACAGTGAAATTAAGCCAAATCGGAGTCGTAGCCATGAGCCAAATTACATTTATTGCCCACGATGGTGCACAAACCAGCGTTGCAATCGAAGCGGGTAAGTCACTAATGCAGTTGGCGGTTGAAAACGGTGTTGCCGGAATTGATGGGGATTGCGGTGGCGAATGCGCCTGTGGTACCTGCCACGTGATTGTCAGTGCTGAGTGGTCGGATGTTGCGGGTACGGCACAAGCGAATGAGCAGCAGATGTTGGAAATGACCCCAGAGCGTGCTGCCACCTCACGTTTGGCGTGTTGTATCCAAGTGACCGATGCAATGGATGGCATGACGGTACATCTGCCTGAGTTTCAGATGTAACACGTCAGCTGTAACCCAGCGGATCAACCGCCTTAACAAACACACCTCGTCAACGATGCTCAGTCAGGAGACCATCATGAACTCAGTCGCAGAAATTTTTGAGAAAATAACCCAAACTGTCACCAGCACCGCTGCAGACGTAGCAACCACGGTTACGGATAAAGTCAAGTCTAATGAGCAGTTTCAAACGGGCAAGCAGTTTTTGCATGGTCAAGTGACCCGTTTTGTCCCATTGCACACGCAGGTTCGCGGCATTCAGTGGATGCAAAAAGCCAAATTCCGTGTGTTTAACGTGCAAGAATTTCCTGCATTTATCGAGCAACCGATTCCAGAAGTTGCAACACTGGCACTTGCTGAGATTGATGTTAGCAACCCATTTTTATACAAGCAAAAAAAATGGCAGTCTTACTTTAAGCGGCTGCGTGATGAAGCACCGGTACATTATCAAGCCAACAGTCCGTTTGGGGCATTTTGGTCGGTCACGCGTTACGATGATATTGTCTATGTCGATAAAAATCATGAGATTTTTTCAGCTGAACCTGTGATCGCGATTGGCAACACCCCTCCTGGGTTAGATGCTGAAATGTTTATTGCAATGGACCCACCCAAGCACGATGTGCAGCGGCAGGCCGTACAGGATGTAGTCGCACCAAAAAATCTCAAAGAGCTAGAGGGTTTGATTCGGCTACGCGTGCAAGAGGTTTTGGATCAGTTGCCAACGGATCAGCCGTTTGATTGGGTGCAGAATGTTTCGATTGAGCTGACAGCCCGTATGTTGGCAACATTATTTGATTTCCCATACGAAAAGCGGCACAAATTGGTTGAATGGTCAGACTTGATGGCTGGCACTGCGGAGGCCACAGGTGGGACAGTGACAAATTTGGATGAGATTTTTGATGCAGCAGTCGATGCAGCAAAGCATTTTGCGGAGTTATGGCATAGAAAAGCCGCACAAAAATCTGCAGGCGCTGAAATGGGCTATGATTTGATCAGCTTGATGCAGTCAAACGAAGCGACTAAAGACCTGATTTATCGGCCGATGGAGTTTATGGGCAATTTGGTCTTGCTAATTGTCGGCGGCAACGATACCACACGCAACTCGATGACGGGTGGGGTATACGCACTTAACCTGTTTCCAAATGAGTTCGTCAAACTCAAAAACAATCCGAGCTTGATCCCGAACATGGTATCCGAAATTATTCGCTGGCAAACCCCGCTGGCCTATATGCGTCGGATTGCCAAGCAAGATGTAGAGCTTAACGGTCAGACCATCAAAAAAGGCGACAAGGTGGTGATGTGGTACGTTTCTGGCAACCGCGATGAGCGAGTGATTGAGCGACCTGATGAATTGATCATTGATCGTAAAGGTGCACGCAATCATTTGTCATTTGGCTTTGGTGTGCATCGCTGTATGGGCAATCGCTTGGCCGAGATGCAGTTGCGGATTCTGTGGGAGGAGTTATTGCTTCGCTTCGACAATATTGAGGTATTGGGTGAGCCAGAGTTGGTGCAGTCTAACTTTGTGCGCGGCTATGCCAAGATGATGGTCAAACTGACTGCCAAAGCGTAGGTATCAAAATAGGCGACAGAGGCATTTTGCAACTGTCGTCGGCAACAATTGATGCTGTGCATCAACCATGAACTGAGTGAATTCATATGCAAACAATCGTCATCATTGGCGCAAGTCATGCTGCGGCGCAGTTGGCGGCAAGTCTGCGGCCAGATGGCTGGCAGGGCGAGATTGTGGTGATCGGCGATGAGCCGTATTTGCCGTATCATCGACCGCCGTTGTCCAAGACCTTTTTATGCGGTGCACAACTGGTCGATGAGTTATTGATTCGGCCAGCCGCTTTTTATCAAAAAAATCAGATCGAATTTCGGCACGGGCGGGTGGTTGCGATTGATCGGGCAGCGCGCAGCGTGACACTACAAGATGGCAGTACGCTTGCGTATGACCAGTTGGCGCTGTGTACCGGTGCACGAGTCAGGACGGTGTCGCTGGCTGGGTCTGATTTGGCAGGTGTGCATTATCTTAGAAATATCAGCGATGTACAGGCTATCCAGCCATTTGTACAACCCAACGGCAAAGCAGTGGTGATCGGTGGTGGCTATATCGGTCTTGAAACAGCCGCCGCATTGACCGAGCAGGGCATGCAGGTGGTGGTCTTGGAAGCCGCCGAGCGGATTTTGCAGCGGGTAACTGCACCGGAAGTGTCGGACTTTTATACGCGGATTCATCGCGAACAGGGTGTGACGATTCATACCGGTGTGTCGGTCACGGCGATCACGGGTGAGGGGCGGGCGCAAGCGGTGCTGTGTGCCGATGGTTCGATGTTCGATGCAGATCTGGTGATCATCGGGGTCGGGGTTGTACCGAATATCGAGTTGGCGCTGGACGCGGGCTTGCAGGTGGACAATGGTATTGTGATTGATGAGTATTGCCGTACCAGTGCGCCAGAGATTGTGGCCATCGGGGATTGTGCCAATGCGTTTAATCCGATTTATCAGCGGCGGATGCGCTTGGAGTCGGTACCAAACGCCAATGAACAGGCCAAAATTGCCTCGGCGACCTTGTGTGGCTTACAGCGGACCTCGAAGAGTTTGCCTTGGTTTTGGTCAGATCAGTATGATCTAAAGTTGCAGATTGCGGGACTCAGTCAGGGGTATGATCAGATCGTGATTCGGGGTGATGTGCAGCAAAGGCGTAGCTTTGCAGCGTTTTATTTGCAGGCGGGTCGCCTGATTGCGGCGGATTGTGTGAATCGTCCGCAGGAGTTTATGCTAAGCAAAAAGCTGATCACGGCTGGTACGGCGGTCGATCCACTGCGGTTGGCGGATGAGTCGATTGCGGTACAGGCGTTGATGGGGTAGCTTAAAACTACATCAGGCTAGATTTGCATTACGCTGATTCAGATGTTAATCAGAATGGCATCGATAGATACCTGTGAGAGCAAGTCAGGTGCAGCTTTGGCTTTGTGTAATTCACCACCCGTGATCGCAAACACGATGGGTAATCCATACCCATCTACGGCAAGATGGATCTTACTTGTCTTGCTACCTCGACTTAAGCCAATCGCCTCCTGATCGTGAGTTGCAGCACGTGCATTATGTTGATGTGCCTTGACGTAATTGCTATCCATAACCCCTACTCTATATCAGAGTCAGTAGATAAAACCCTGAGTATGCTTTGGAAAAAACCTTTTGCTGACCAGTCGTTGTATCTTTTGTAGAGATTAGGCTGCTGACCAAACTCAGTCAGGAGGTAGGTCTAGCCATGGACATTTCACCCACATTCTGTAGAGCATGGCTTCTACGGTGAGCCGTAAATTTGGTTTGTGATCAATGTCCTGTTGCTTGAGCATAGGAGAAATCTTTGCTCAATGTTGGTCGTTCAGCATAAAGCGTGGCATGGTGGACTCGGATGGGGAGAGCTTTAATTCTCTGAGTCTGCCTCCAATTTGCAATCAATATTTTCAAACGTCAACACACTCTAATGTAAAAAAACTAACATTAAAAAAACACCTCTGCCAAAAGGTCTGGTAGCTATATTCGATGTCAAAGATGATCTGGCTCACCTGCTGCGTTGTTAACTCATTCTATCAAATTTTGAGGACAGGCTTGACATTTGGTCAATCGACCAATATATATTCAAAATATGCATTTGGTCATTTGACCAATACCCGTTGAATTCTTGTGTGATATTTGCTGTGCCTGACCAAGGTGAAAAATATTGCTCAAGGTCAAATGTGATAGCAGGTTTACAGACATTCGATGCCTTTACAAGGAAACTCTCGCCATGACTCATATGATCAATATCCAGCCACGTAAGCCGCGGTTTGATTTAAGTGATGTTCCAGTTTTTTGGAACGACGGTGACCCGGTGTTAACACGCTTCTTTGATGCACTTTCTATTCACTTCCCCGATGGAGAGCGTTTTTTTATTCAGTCGGTGCGTAACTATCAGGATCTGGTCACAGATCCTAAACTGAGAGAAGATATCAAAAACTTTTTTCGCCAAGAAGCGCAACATGGCATTGTGCATGACCAGTATAATGCGGTGATGCAGTCGCAAGGCATTCATGTCGAAAAGGTCATCGCAAGATTCAAATTATTTATTCGGCTCTCCCAAAAACACCTGCCCGCCAAGTATCTGTTGGCCATGACAGCTGCCTTTGAACATATTACTGCTGTACTAGGCGAGGGTGCTATGGAGGGTGAGGGTGAGATGTTCAAGAATGCTCATCCCGCAATGCGTGCCATGTTCATGTGGCATGGGGTAGAAGAAGTCGAACACAAAACAGTAGCCTTTGATGTTTACGAAACAGCGGCAGGTGGGGGGTATTTCACCCGCGCATCTGCTTTGATTATCGGAACGCTACTGGTACATGCGGTGGTTGGCTCAGTTCTTTGGCATATGTTGAAAATTGACAAACTACAAGGTCAGCCATTGGTGCTTGCTAAGGGATTTTATCGCCTCTATGGACCACGTGGCCTGATTACCAGACTTATTCCACGCTATCTGGACTGGTTTAAGCCAGGTTTCCATCCTAGCGACACCGAAATCCCAGAAAAGGTTAATTCTTGGCTGGCTGAATATGATAAGCATCAAGACCCTATGGAAGCGTCACGAATTGTTTTTAATGTCCCCATTGCAAAAGCTGTATAGATCAGGAGAGACCGTGAAAGACTCGACTCGACTTGACCAAGTCGAGTAACCTGTCTTATTGATATAATGTTATGAGTCAAACTATGTTGAGTAGTGAATCTACGCGAGTCGAAGTTGCTGACCGCGAGAGAGTATTAGCCGCTTCTGCCAAGCTGTTTCGAGAAAAGGGTTTTGAGCGTACCAGTGTGCGAGAAATTGCCAGTGCTTGTGGTATTCTTCCAGGCAGTCTGCATTACCGCTATCGTAGTAAAGACGATATTTTGGTTGATATGATGCGGCTTGCTATTGAGAGAACTATTTACAGGATTGTTGAGGCGACTTCCGCGATTCAAGATCCACTCAAAAAAATGCAATCGGCACTGCAGACACATGTCGATATCCTTATGTCGGGTGACGATATGGTTTATGTGTTGTTGTTTGAGTGGCGCTCGGTACATGGAGTCGCACGTGAGCAGATTATTGCTGAGAGAGACAGATACGAGCGATATTGGCAGACAATTCTTGATGATCTGCAGTCTTATGGTTGTATCCGAAACGATGTGGATGCAGATCTGTTAAGACTGATTGGGCTAGGAGCAATAAACTGGGCTGCCACTTGGTATAAAGAAAATGGTAAGTACAATCTTGAACAGATCGCGGATGCGATATGGCAGATGATGACAAGAGGCATCCTTAATCCAGATTTTCACGAAGAGGCAAAAAACCTGTGACCAACTATAAGACTCCATCCCGTATCACGCACGCCATCGGGAGGCATTGTGGCAGCTCCGCAATTCGTGATTTGCTCGAGTTTAATGGGCTGAATATTTCCGAGGCCATGTGCTTTGGATTAGGCTCAGGGCTTGGCGTGACCTATTTGGAAATGGCTGACGCCCCTGTGCCATTTTTAGTGCATGTGCGGTCTTTGGGGTTTGAAGCGCGCGTATTTGAAAGTATCGGTATACCCTTTGAGTGGCAAACCTTCGAGTCACCCGAATCGGCAGCCACCGCGCTGGAGAAATGTTTGGATGCGGGTCACCCCACCCTGTTGCTGACGGATATTTTTTATTTACCTTACTTCAACAGCAGCACGCACTTTCCCGGTCACGCCATAGCCGCTTGGTCGAGAAATCCAGAGACAGGTGCGGTATTTGTCACCGATACCGAGCGTCCGAGTGTTTTGTCGGTGACGCGAGAGGCACTGACCCGCGCACGTTTTTCTACACAGCCCCCATTTATTCACTATGGCAATATGTTCACGCCCACCGCGTTTCAAGGCGAAATTACCCCCGAGATGATTACCGGTGTCATCCATGACAACGCCAAGTCATTAGCTGTGAGTGGCATATCGGCACTGGAAACATGGCTGGCCGAACTGAGTCGTTGGGGAGCCACAGGCGATTGGCACTGGACGACCCGATTTGCCTACCAAATTATTGAAAAGCGTGGCACAGGTGGCGGCGGCTTCCGCAAAATGTACGCTGAATTCCTTGATGAAGCGGTTCACTATGACGCAAGTGTACAGCAATATCGACTGCCCCTGTTAATGAGGGCTTGCGAAAAAGCATGGACGGCATTAGCCATGTGTTTGAAGTCTGCCTCGGAAAGCACAAACTTTCCATATGCCGCCATTGAAGAGGCCATTGTGGCGGTGATGCAGGCCGAACGTAATTATACAGATGCCGCCCTTGCACTTTGAGACGTGCCGCTAATTTTTTCGCAATAAAATCAGCCAGCAATGGCGGGAGTTCAAAAATGGACAGTAATAACACGGCACACCTGACCATGGCTAAGGCGTTTTTTGGTACTAATCACCCTTTATTCAATATGTTCAATATTAGTGTTGGTGCAGTGAGCGATGGTCATGCCGAGATGACGATGCCCTTCTCTGAGCAACTCTCTGACCGTAAAGGCTCACTGCATCGAGGGGCTTTGGTGACGCTGCTGGATACGACTTGCGGCTTATCTATTTTTTCGTCATTGCGGTCGTTAGAGCCGATTGCCACTATTGATTTGCGTGTCGATTTTTTGCGACGTATTCCCTCTGCGGTAGGTTTAAAGGCGATAGTGGATTGCATTGGTAGAACCGATACGGTGGCCTTTATCACGGGCCGAGCGGTTGCAGAAGACAGTGGTGAGCTACTGGCTACTGTCACTGGTTCTTTCGCAATCGGCACGATGGGACCCTCTTTTGACAGCAATGAAGCGCGAGGCGAGTGATATGAGTATAGTAAATCAGATGAGCGCGGAAACACCCCCACTAAAATTGTGTGACGAGCCTTTTGTCGATTTTCTAGGTTTTCGTGAGGAAATGCAACATGGAGAAATACAGTACTTTATGGACTTTCGTGATTCGCATATCGGCAACCCGATGATTGGCACGTTTCATGGCGGCATTCTCGCGAGTTTTGGTGAAGTGGCCGCCGCCGCCTATCTTGCCCGTCAGCGTGGTGATAATGAGCTGCCCTTATGCTCCACGATGACCTTTGATTACCTGCGGCCAGCATTTATAGGTACGTTACAGGCAGTCCCCAGTATTGTTCGTGCGGGTCGGCGCATTACGACAGTATCGGTTCAGTTACTACTTGATGGCAAGTTGGTTTGTATCGGTCGATTCCTGTTTACGGTTAGCAGCAAATAAAATTGGAGCAAGCTCAGTTCAGGATGCCGACCCTGTTTTACTCAGAAAAATTTTCAATAGATAGACAAATAATATCAAATAGCTGGAACTACTACTGATACCGATACAGCGTTGGCGCAGAAATCCCAAACTCCTTCGCCAATGCTCGCTTGGTTTTGTAGTCGCCAGATTCAAGACGTTGATGCAGCAGAGCCACTTGTTCAGGAGTCAGTGACGGCTTACGGCCCTTG
>NZ_JFYL01000086.1 GCF_000632455.1 Acinetobacter sp. Ver3 | reverse complement strand
ATAAAACATTTTATACGCAAAATGATTTTTTTGATTAAAATAAAACCAATTAATCTTCATCAGTATCCAGCAAAATGCTGCGATATAAACGTGTAAAAGAACTCACTCCCCTCATATTTCTTTATAGGTGAAGTCATGAATTCACTAGCATCATCTTTAAAACTTTCTTGTTTAGCATCAACGGTCGTTTTCGTTTCTATTTGTTCATCTATGGTGCAGGCAAAAGAATATTACAAATGGGTCGATCAAAATGGCTCAACCCACTACACCACCACCCCACCACCAAAATCAGCAAAAAAGAAAGGTAAAGTTGAAACATATGGTTGGAAAGCACCGACAACATCTGTCAATGCAAATTCAAACCAGACCGAAGCTCCTCAAACCTCACAGACTCAAACGATACCAACGCAACAGCAAACAAACAGTGCTTCAAATACTGAGTCACAAAACACAAATGCTGCTCCATTAAGCGAAACTCAAGTTTCAAATGAGTGAATTTGTCTTTTTGATCTTAATTTAAGTTTTGCATCCATTTTCAGTCTGTAAAATTCACTTTTAGGTGCTTTTTGCGCTATGCTGTGCGCTAAATTTTTTAACCGTTCTCTTGTATTACGTATATGACTACTCACATTGACTCTGAATACCAAGCCAGTGCGATTGAGCCCCAAGTTCAACAGAACTGGGAATCTCGCAAAGCCTTTAAAGTTGCCGACACTGTAGAAGGTCCACGTCGATATATCCTCTCGATGTTCCCTTACCCAAGTGGCAAACTGCATATGGGTCATGTACGTAACTACACGATTGGTGACGTGATCAGCCGCTTCCACCGTCTCAAAGGTGAAACTGTATTACAACCAATGGGTTGGGATGCGTTTGGTTTACCTGCTGAAAATGCTGCGATTGCACACCAAGTTGCACCGGCAAAATGGACCTTTGAAAATATCGATTACATGCGTAATCAGCTTAAAAAATTAGGTCTTGCGGTTGATTGGGATCGTGAATTTGCAACGTGTACACCAGAATATTATCGTTGGGAACAATGGTTATTCGTTCAGCTTTATAAAAAAGGCTTAATTTATCGTAAGCTTTCAACAGTGAACTGGGACCCTGTAGACCAAACTGTACTTGCAAATGAACAAGTAGAAAATGGTCGTGGTTGGCGTTCAGGTGCATTGGTAGAAAAACGTGATATTCCAATGTACTACTTCCGCATTACCGACTATGCGCAAGAATTACTTGACGATTTAGACACACTCAAAGACGGTTGGCCACAACAAGTCCTTACGATGCAACGTAACTGGATTGGTCGCTCACAAGGGATGGAAATCACCTTCCCTTCAGCGAACCCAGACGTTTATGCAGATGGTTTAACAGTATTTACCACACGTGCCGATACCTTAATGGGTGTGACTTATGTTGCAGTTGCAGCAGAACATCCAATGGCATTAAAAGCTGCGGAAAATAACCCTGAACTTGCTGCATTTATCGAAGAATGCCGTATGGGTTCAGTGGCAGAAGCTGACCTTGCAACTGCTGAGAAAAAAGGCATGGCAACAGGTCTTTCTGTGAAGCACCCTGTCACAGGTGAAGAAGTTCCTGTTTGGATCGCAAACTATGTATTGATGTCTTACGGTTCAGGTGCGGTGATGGCGGTTCCATCACACGATGAACGTGACTTCGAATTTGCCAATAAGTATGGCTTAACTATTAAGCAAGTCATTGATGCCAAAGGCGCTGATGATGCTGAATTCTCTGCGACAGAATGGCAAGAATGGTACGGCTCAAAAGAAGGTAAATTGGTCAATTCAGGCGAATTTGACGGTTTAGACTTCCAAGGTGCATTTGATGCATTCTTAGCAAAATTAGAACCACAAGGTCTTGCGAATGTAAAAGTTCAATTCCGTCTACGTGACTGGGGTGTATCTCGTCAGCGCTATTGGGGTTGTCCAATTCCAATGATTAACTGTCCATCATGTGGTCAAGTGCCAGTGCCTGAAGATCAACTTCCAGTGGTTCTTCCAACTGACGTGGTTCCAGATGGTTCAGGTAACCCACTGAACAAAATGCCTGAGTTCTATGAAACATCTTGCCCAAGCTGTGGTGGCGATGCTCGTCGTGAAACAGATACGCTAGATACTTTCGTAGAATCTTCTTGGTACTACGCACGTTATGCATCTCCAGACTTTACTGGCGGCATGGTGGATCCTGCTGCAGGTCAAACATGGTTACCTGTAAACCAATACATCGGTGGTGTTGAACACGCGATTCTACATTTACTTTATGCACGCTTCTTCCACAAATTGATGCGTGATGAAGGTGTAGTGCAAGGCAACGAACCATTCACCAACTTGTTAACACAAGGTATGGTACTTGCTGATACCTATTACCGCGAATCTGAATCAGGTAAGAAAACATGGTTCAACCCTGCTGACATCGAACTTGAGCGTGATGAAAAAGGTCGTATCACATCTGCAAAATACAAAGGTGATGGTCAAGACGTTATCGTTGGCGGTCAAGAAAAAATGTCGAAATCGAAAAATAACGGTATCGACCCACAATCTATTATTGACCAATACGGCGCAGATACGGCACGTGTATTTATGATGTTTGCTGCTCCACCAGATCAATCTTTAGAATGGTCTGATGCAGGTGTAGAAGGTGCTAACCGTTTCTTAAAACGTGTATGGCGCTTGGCAACTGGTTTCCTTGAACAAGGTAATACTGCATCAGCGATTGATAAAGCTGCGCTTTCAACTGCGGCTCAAGACTTACGTCGTAAGACTCACGAAACCATCCAAAAAGTGGGTGATGACATCGAACGTCGTCATGCATTTAACACTGCAATTGCAGCGATGATGGAACTTCTGAATGCAAACAATAAGTTTGAAGCGAAAGATGACAACGATGTTGCTGTTGCACGTGAATCTATTACAACGCTTTTAACTTTACTTGCTCCATTTGCACCGCATTTAAGTGAAACGTTATTGGCGCAGTTTGGTATCGAGTTAAATGCAACATTATTCCCTCAAGTGGATGAATCTGCATTAACACGTAATACACAAACCATTGTGGTTCAAGTGAACGGTAAGCTTCGTGGCAAACTTGAAGTGTCTGTAGATGCATCGAAAGATGACATTCTGGCGCAAGCAAAAGCATTGCCTGAAGTACAACAATTCTTAACAGGTCCAACCAAGAAAGAAATCGTTGTTCCGAATAAATTAGTGAATTTGGTGGTTTAAGAACCTTAAAGCCTCCCTGAGTAAGATATAAAGCACAGCTTTAGATCAAAGCGCAAGAAAGGGAGGTTTGGAGGGATTTAATTTCCATTGCGAAGCATTGCTTCTCACCTCTTTTAAAAAGAGGGGAATATAAGGATTTCACAATTCCCAAACAAAGCCCGTTGCCAGTCAACGGGCTTTGCACATACAATCAGAATATTCAAAATTTATCCTGAGTCTCAGGAAATACACAGAGGATCTACAATGCATTTGAGCAAACGTTTAGCTATTGCTGTTCTAACTTTAGGCTTAAGCGCAACTATGGTCGGCTGTGGATTTCATCTAAAAGGGACCAATCCAACTTCAACGCCACTGGCTTATACAAAGCTTGAATTAGCACTCCCTGCCAATACTTCTGATTTAGAGCGTAAACTCAGTGTTTATCTCACTGCTGCAGGTGTGCAACTAAGTAACTCTAACGATGCATATGTATTGCGTATCATTGACTATAAGCCAATTCGCCATGAGCTCAACGGCAAACTCATTGAAGTTCTACTCAGACTTTCTGTGACTTTCCAAATCGAAGATCGTCAAGGTAACTTGGTGACAAAACCTCGAACTTTAACTGCGACACGTACATATCAATATAATGTTGCAACCGTGAACACAGATGATCAACAAAATAAATATCTCAGTGAAATCTTAATTGACGATGTTGCTCAACAGATCTCTCGTCAAATTGCTGCAAACCGTCTGCCAAAAGCAGAAGCAAATGTACTGTTACCTGTGCAACAAACTTTTGAACCTACTGCCTCTGAAAATCCGTAACTCAGAATGAAGTTAGATTATCTACAAGCATTAAAACGTGTAAACGAAGCACGTGGTGCATGGGTATTACATGGTCAAGAACCTTTACTTGAGCAAAATCTTTTAGATGCTTTCCGTCAAAGTTGGATCATCAATCACGTGGAAAGAGAACGCTATGACATCCAAAGCGTTGCTGATTGGAAAAATGTATTTAATGCACTCAACAGCCTTTCTCTTTTTTCACAAAATCTCGCAGTAGAGGTCCATGGCAACATTAAGCCAGATGCCAATGCGTTAAAGTTACTCAAGCATTATATCCAGCATAATGAACACAACTTGTTGTTGATCATTATGCCTAAGCAAGATAGCAGTAGCTTAAAGTCGGCGTTTTTTCAAACGATTGAAGCCAATGGCGTCTTGGTTCCTCTTACAGCAACTTATGCGCAAGATCGTCAGCGTATACTCAGCATAGAAGCTGATAAAATTGGGATTCAACTGAGCCAAGATGCATGGCAATGGCTCGAAGTCCACCACGAACATAATTTATTGGCTGCTAAAAACAGCTTAATGCGTCTGGCAGACACGTTCCCCGATGTACAGCATCTTGAAATGCAACATTTGCTCGAATGCTTACAAGATCAATCACGCTATACCACTTTTGACTTAAGCGATGCATTAATTTCAGGCAACCTAAGTCAAGCGATCAAAATATACCAATATTTAGTCGAAGCTGGCGAACCACACAGTTTAGTATTATGGACGGTAAGCAAAGAAATGCGCTTACTGATGCAACTTTTTGAGCAACCACAAAATGCATTACAACTCGGCATCTGGAAAACCAAAGTCAGTCTTTATCAACAAGCCTTGAGACGTCTTAATCCCAAGCAATTTCTCACATGGCCACAATTGCTATTAAGAATCGATGCTGCCATCAAAGGCAAAAATAATGAAAATCCAGAACACCTCATGCAACAAGCCATTGCTGAATTATGTGGAAAAACCTTGTTTGCTTAGTTAACGAGCAAGGTCTATTTATAACTATAAAAATGATTATTGATTTTATTTAAGAAAAATACACTTTTTATCCTTATTTCATCATTATAATTCGCTTAATTTCCGTCATTTTTCAATATCGCCATGCAAAAAATAAAACCAACGAAATTGATTATCATCGCGATCATTACGATTGCAGCTATCGCTTTAGCTTGGTATTTCTTTAAACCTAAAGATGAGCAACCTCAGTTTATTACCGCTGAAGTGACACGTGGTGATATTGAAAACTCTGTCCTTGCAACAGGTGTATTAGAAGCGACCAAAATGGTTAGCGTTGGTGCACAGGTTTCAGGTCAGGTGAAAAAAATGTATGTGCAATTGGGCGACCAAGTCAAACAAGGTCAACTGATTGCTCAAATCGACTCCGTTCGTCAGGAAAATGATCTAAAAACAGCTGAAGCCAGCATTAAAAATCAGTTGGCTCAATTGGCAGTCAAACAAGCAAATCTGACTAAAGTTGAGGCGGAATATAATCGCCAAAAAGCCATGTATGCCCAAGATGCAACTTCTCGTGCCGAATATGAGTCCGCATTAGCAAGTTATAAAACTGCTCAAGCCGATATCGTCGCGATGAATGCTCAAATCGAGCAATCTCGATTGTCACTGGCGACGACCAAAGAAGATTTAGGCTATACCCGTATCGTTGCTCCGATGGATGGCACAATTGTGGCAATTGTGACTGAAGAAGGTCAAACAGTGAACGCGAATCAAAGCGCGCCAACCATCGTGAAATTAGCAAAACTTGACACCATGACGGTTAAGGCTGAAATTTCTGAAGCAGATGTTATGCGTGTTGAGGAAG
Source organism: Acinetobacter sp. Ver3 (assembly GCF_000632455.1). Classification (GTDB taxonomy): domain Bacteria; phylum Pseudomonadota; class Gammaproteobacteria; order Pseudomonadales; family Moraxellaceae; genus Acinetobacter. The sequence goes on along the minus strand of NZ_JFYL01000086.1, from coordinate 4,102 downwards.
GTCAAACTGTTTATTTCACTACTTTAGGTAATAGCGAGAAAAAGCATTACGCAACACTGCGTCAAGTTGAACCTGCACCTAACTCAATCAATACAGAAACCAACAACTCAAATTCATCTTCATCAAGCACAGCTGTGTATTACAACGCTCTATTCGATGTTCCTAATGAAGATGGAAAATTGCGTATTGATATGACTGCTCAAGTTTATATCGTGTTAGATGAAGTAAAGAATGCACTGACTATTCCATCTTCTGCTGTTCAAAGCTCTAATCGTCCTGCTCGCCAGCGTGGTGCAAATGCGGGTTCCAATGCACAAGAACGTAATGAACAAGCTCGTGGTGAAGGGCGTGCCGAACGTTCATCAGCTGATCGTCCTAAGCGTTTAGAATTAACCGCTGAGGAAAAGAAATTAGTCGATCAAGGTAAAGCTTCCATGGCTATGGTACGCGTACTTCAAGCAGATGGCACAGCCAAACCGACCCCTGTTCTTATCGGTCTAAATAACCGTGCAACAGCACAAGTTTTACGCGGTTTAAAATTAGGCGATAAAGTTGTAATTGCGGATGGCTCTGATTCATCAAATGACTCAGCTAAACGTGGCGCACGTGGTGGCGCTGGTCCAATGAGAATGTAATTATGAGTCAGACGAGAACACCTCTACTCGAGGTCAAAAACCTGACCCGTGAATTCCCTGCTGGTGAATCTACTGTGCAAATTCTAAAAGGGGTAAATCTTGAGATTTATCCTGGAGAATTGGTTGCCATTGTAGGTCAATCAGGCTCAGGAAAATCAACACTGATGAACATCTTAGGATGTTTAGATAAACCGACCAATGGTAGCTACAAGGTTAAGGGCCGCGAAACACGTGAGCTAGAACCTGATGAACTTGCTCAATTACGCCGTGAATATTTCGGATTCATCTTCCAGCGCTACCATTTACTTGGAGACTTAAATGCAGCTGGTAATGTCGAAGTCCCTGCGATCTATGCCGGCGCTGAGGCTTCTGAACGCCATGATCGTGCGGTTCAGCTTTTGTCCGATTTAGGTCTAGGTGAAAAAACCCAAAACCGCCCAAGTCAACTTTCGGGTGGTCAGCAACAGCGTGTTTCGATTGCTCGTGCATTGATGAATGGCGGTGATGTTATTCTCGCCGATGAGCCTACGGGTGCATTAGATAAAAACAGCGGTATTGAAGTGATGCGTATTTTACGCGAACTGAATGCCAAAGGTCATACCATCATTCTCGTCACTCATGATCACAATGTTGCCAAAAATGCGACTCGTATTATTGAGATTTCAGACGGTAATATTATTTCAGATGAACCCAATGTTCCTGAAATTGATGATGGCTTTGAACGTGAAGAATTGATTCGTGCTGAGCAAAAGAAAACATCGTCTTGGCGTTCAGCTTTAGACCGTTTAGGTGAAGCTTTCCGCATGGCACTTCTGGCCATGAATGCTCATCGAATGCGTACTTTTTTGACTATGCTCGGAATCATTATCGGGATCGCATCTGTCGTTTCGGTTGTCGCACTCGGAAATGGATCACAAAAACAAATTTTAGAAAATATTAGTAGTTTGGGGACCAATACCATTACGGTCTACCAAGGACGTGGTTTTGGTGATAACTCCAGATCTTCTCAGGCCAAGACCTTAATCCCTGCTGATGCGGATGCATTAGCGGAACAGCCTTACGTCGATGGAGTCAGTCCTTCAGTCAATAGTTCTGTCACAGGAAGATATAAAGATGTAGAGGCATCCACAACGGTCAATGGTGTCAGCGAAGACTTTTTCTACGTGCGTGGTTTAACGTTTAAATCAGGTCAACCATTTGACAAACATAGTGTTACTGAACAAGCCCAAGATGTTGTGATTGATACCAATACCCAAAAGACATTCTTTAGCGATGGTACGGATCCTATTGGTCAAGTAATTCTATTGGGCAGTGTACCTAGTCGTATTATTGGTATCGTAGATGCTCAACAAGGTGCAATGGGTAATTCAGATAGTCTCAATGTCTATCTCCCTTACTCAACCGTCATGAGTCGAATGCTTGGACAGTCGAATGTGAGGAGCATCATCGTTCGTGTAAAAGATGAATATTCAAGTACAGCTGCTGAAAATGCAATCTTGAATTTACTCGTTCAACGCCACGGGGCGCAAGACGTGTTCACTCAAAATGCGGACAGTATTCGTGAAACCATCCAGCAAACTACCGCTACAATGACTTTACTCATTTCTGCGATTGCTGTGATTTCTTTAGTCGTTGGTGGTATCGGTGTCATGAACATTATGTTGGTGTCTGTCACTGAACGAACGCAAGAAATTGGTGTGCGAATGGCCGTGGGTGCTCGACAAAGCGATATTTTGCAACAATTCCTGATTGAAGCCGTATTGGTCTGTATTTTAGGCGGTATCCTTGGGGTGTTATTATCACTGGGAATTGGTCAGCTGATTACACACTTTGCTGGTGGCACGTTCCAAATGGCGTATTCAACCACATCAATAATAGCTGCATTCGTTTGTTCAAGTTTAATCGGGATCGTATTCGGTTTTATCCCAGCACGAAATGCTGCTCGTTTAAATCCTGTCGATGCACTGTCAAGAGAATAATAAGGTATAACTATGCGTAATCAACTTCATAAACTGTTCATGACCTTAGCATTAACAGGCTCTTTAGTCGGCTGTGCGGCTGTAGTGAAAACGCCTTATCAAGCTCCTTCAGTCAATATTCCACAGGGCTTTCAAAACAGCCAACAACTCAGCCAAAATATCCACCAACAGGCTTTTCATGATCAATGGTGGACATTATTTGGTGATGCACAACTCAATCAATTGGTTGAACAAGTGATTGCACGAAATACCGATTTAGCTGTTGCAGGGATTAATTTGCAACAAGCACGCCTTCAAGCCAAGCAATCTGAAAGTCAGCAAGGTGTGCGTATTGGCAATGCAGGTGCATCGGTCGGTCATCGTTTTAGTTTAGATGGTGATGGTGATTCTTCAAATGGTATTTCACTGAACTATCCCGGCTTAAGCTATGAGCTAGACTTGTTCGGTAAATTAGCCAATGAAACTGAAGCATCTCGATGGGAAGCGCTTGCGACAGAGCAGGATTTACAAGCCACTGCACAAAGCCTGATTGCGACAACTGCACAATTGTATTGGCAATTGGGATATCTCAATGAACGCCTATCTGTGGCTCAACAAAATTTGGCGAGTACGCAGAAAACTTATGAATTAGTGCAAACTCAATATCGAGCTGGGGCGGTATCAGGTCTTGATTTAACATCAGCTGAACAAGCGGTTCAAAGTCAAAAAGCTTCGTTAAGCCAGATCGAACAGCAAAAAGTTGAAACTCGAACTGCTCTTGCGGTATTGCTCAATCAACCTGTGCAACAGTTGAATATCTCGGAGCCACAGCGCTTACCACACTCTGCCCTACCGCAAATTCAATCGGGCTTACCAGCTGAGCTTTTATCGCGCCGTCCTGATTTGCAAGCAGCCGAGTTACGTTTACGCAAAGCACTTGCCAATAAAGATGCGAATAAAGCAAGTTATTACCCTTCGATTAATTTAACGGGTAGTATAACTACTGGAGGCTCGAGCACTTCGCTGAGTAATGTGCTGTCTAATCCTGCTGCAATATTGGGTGCGGGTCTTACACTACCCTTCTTGCAATGGAATGACATGAAACGTGATTTACGTGTGAACGAATTGGATTATGAAAAATCAATTATTCAATACCGTCAGACCTTATACAAAGCTTTTGCCGATGTTGAAAATGCGTTATCTGCACGCAATGAAATAGACAAACAAGTCGCTTTACAAGAACGTAATGTTCAACTCGCTGAGAAAACGGAACAACTCACGCAAGTGCGTTATAAGAATGGTGCAATTGCGCTGAAGAATTTGATCGATGCACAACGTACTACTCGTGAAGCACGTTTGAGTTTGGTTCAAGCCAAACAGACTCAGTACAATGCTTATGTGACGTTACTGCAAGCATTGGGTGGCAGTCCGATTCAGCAATTGCCTTAAACAAAAAAGCCCGAAAGGGCTTTTTTTATTTATCGTCTATATAGCTTTCGGGGTATGGAT
>NZ_JFYL01000085.1 GCF_000632455.1 Acinetobacter sp. Ver3 | reverse complement strand
TTGAAATTATAGGACTGAATAAACCTTATAGGCTAGGTTTGTGCAACAAAGCCCTGTGTATCTGATATTTATGCATCTTTCAATTTCTGAAGATACTATTCATCCAATATCCGCTGTTTTCGATTGAGAACAGCATTCAAAATCACAGCACAAAAAGCCGTTAGCAAAATTGGGCTGTTTAACAGAGGTGAAAGATAAGATGGTAGTTGTGAGAAAATAGTAGGTGAGAATACAGGCAACATACCTATGCCGGCACTGACTGCAATGATGTAGAGATTATTCACATTTTGAAAGTCGACACGCTGCAGTACTTTGATACCATTAGATGTCACCATCCCAAACATAAACAATGCGGCTCCACCTAGAACACATGAGGGTATAGACGCAACAAAGTAAGCTATTTTAGGAAATAGACCTAAAAGGATTAAAAACACACCAGCTAAAGCACATACACTGCGATTCTTAACACCTGTGATCGCTAGCAAACCGATGTTCTGAGCATAGGATGTATACGGGAAGATATTAAAAATCCCACCAATCATTGTGCCAAGGCTGTCAGCTCTAAAACCGCGAGTCAATTTTTCCTGATCCACCTCTTCTTCAACAATTTCACCTACAGCCATGAACATCCCAGCTGTTTCAATGAAAATAACCAGCATGACTACGCACATAGTCAAGACAGCCCAAAAGTTAAACTCTGGAATACCGAAGTGAAATGGCATCACCCAACCTAACCATGGGCTTTCATCTATCTTGTCTAAAGAGATGAGGCCAGAAAATGCAGCGATGATATAACCAATTCCCATCCCGATTAGAACTGAAATGTTGCCCAAAAAGCCTTTAACATAACGGCTGATGATAATAATGCTTAATAGAACACAGGCAGCGATAGATAAGTACAATGGATTTCCAAAGTCTTTTACCCCATATCCGCCAGCGGACCATGTGCCTGCAATACCAATGAGAGATAGACCAATCACAAGAATTTGAGTTCCTGTCACCACAGGAGGGAAGAATCGTATTAACTTTCCAATAAATGGTGAAATCAGGAAGCCAAAGATCCCTGCGATAATGATTGCCCCAAATACACTTAGTAGTCCCATATCTGGATTAGTCCCAATTGCAATCATTGGGCCTACTGCAGTAAAGGTAACTCCCATCATAATGGGAAAGCGAATACCTACATTTTTAAAACCAATAGTTTGAATGAGGGTGGCAATGCCACAAACAAATAGATCTGCAGTAATTAAGAAAGCAATTTCTGCAGTGCTTAACCCTAAAGCTCCTCCAACAATTAGGGGAATTGAAACAGCACCTGCATACATTACCAAGACGTGCTGGATACTGAGAAAAATCATGGAGCTTGGTTTTAAGTTATTGGCTGTGATTGTGTTAGTCATATATGTTTTTCTCCTTCAGCCTAAAAGGTATATTTGACGATGAAACTAGTAGCATTTTGATTAGTTTTAAAATATGGAGTGTCTTCGATTAAGAATTTGTTTTTCCAATAGTCGTATTCAATACCTGCTGCTAATTTTTTTGGGCTTAAGCCTAGATGAGGGCTAAGGTCATATTTGATTTGTGGGTTAAAGTGAAAGTCGGAAGAGTTATTACCTTTGGTATTGACTACCCAATCAATGTATCCATCAAAAATGATTGATGATTTAAGAAATGGGACGGTATATGACCAGGAAGGAGTGATTTGCCATTGTCCACTTGGGGTGTTTCCATCGTCTGGAATGCGATAGTAAAAATTAAGGGTGAAATAATCAAAGCCTTTGATATCTAGGTCAAAACCTGGACCAACTAAATAAGTCCACATATCGTCATAGCCAGGCTGATCTTGAATACTTAAGTCAAAACTCGTAGCTATTAGGACATCTTTCACTGGCCCAAAGCTCAAATTCGTATTGGTTAGTTTTCCTATTGAAAAGCGTGGGGCTATTTCTGTATAGACCGCATTATGGCCTTGGGAAGCTGTCTTTTCGCCATCAAACCAATAAGTGTCGACGAATAGATAAAGATCTCCCCATTTCCAATTACTAGCATGTTCGAAGGTAATGGTTTCATGTGTATCTGGTTCAACTTCAAAACCTTTACCGTAAAGTGCAGAAATACTATTGGATTGCCAATTTAACCATGATTCCTCAGCAAAAGAATAAGTGCTTATTAAACATGTGCTTAAAAATAGATAGGGCGCATTTTTTTTCATATAATTGTTTCCGATATTCAAACTTCAGCACGATGTTTGTAGGTTGCACTAAAACGTGATTGCAAATATTCCATACTAGTAATTGGTAAGTACTTAGGTGGATTGGATTCGCTGTAACAGTTAGGTAGGCAACGGATTACAGTTTTTGGACTAGGTTGTATGAAAAATGGAAATGAGAATCTTTGTTTTCCTTTAGGACTCGAAACGCGATGAGGTGTCGATTTATAGAGATCATTTGACCATCGTGCCATCATATCTCCGATATTGATTACATAGGTGTTAGGTATAGGAGGAGCATCGATCCAATTACCATTTACATCCTGAACTTGTAATCCACCTACTTCATCCTGAGCCAAAATAGTTACACACCCATAATCAGTATGTGTTCCCGCATTAAAACCTTGAGAGTCTGTATTGTCTAAGGTAGGCGGATAATGAATTAACCGGAGAAAACATAGGCTGTCTTGCAGACAATGATCAAAATAATTTTGCGGAAGACCAATGGCATGAGACATGGCATTAAGCAATATTTTTGCTAAATCCACCATTTCATCAAAATACTCTTCTGTAGCTACTTTCCACCCTTCAATATTTGGATAAACATTTGGTCCCCTTAGAGGTTCTTGATTAATGACTTCGGGATGATTAGCTTCTAAATGGACACCCATGTCATATATTTCTTTAAAGTCTTCAGGTAAGTCAGGGTTCAGTTGTTCTACTCCTAATGCACCATATCCTCTATGTGCAATTTTATTCTTTTGAATATCTATTTCTAATTTCTCTTGTAGAGGCTTACTAAAAAACTCTTTAGCTAAACTTTGAACTTCTGCAAGGTGATTCGGTTTATAACCACTGATATAGAAGAATCCCCATTCACGACATGCTTGGTCAATTTGGTTGCATATATCTGCATAATCAGGATGGTTAACGTCATAAAGAGGTGCAATGTCGATAACTGGTAATTTTTTCATGGGAAACTCCTTATTATTAGATATATGTTTTTTTGAACATGTTACGATAATGCTGTTCAACACTGATTGGTGGATATAGCGGTTCTGAGTTTTCCTCCAAACACTCTCGAATGCATTCAATCTGATACTGGTGATTACCGCTGTAGAAGAATGGAACAGAATATCGTTCCCCACCTGAGATGTTGATGACGCGATGGAGGGTGGATCTATATGTATTGTTCGTCCACATAGAGATTAGGTCACCTAGGTTAACGACATAACTATCTTCAATAGGCTCTGCCCAAATCCATTGGTTTGTTGACTGATCCCATACTTGTAAACCACGATTATGGTCTTGAAGTAATAGAGTAAGCCCGCCGAAATCAGTATGTGCCCCGCAACCTTTTTCATTTGGTTGAGCATTAGCTGGTTGAGGGGGATAGTGTAATAAGCGTAAAGTGACTAAATCTGCATCCTTACAAAACTCTGTGAAATAGTCAGCTTCCAAGTTTAGAGATAATGCAATAGCACGCATGAGTCGTTCAGAGACTTTAATCAATTCAACTTGATATTCCTCCATTACCTCTTTAAATCCATCAATATCTGGCCATTGGTTTGGGCCTTGGTTAAAAGCTTTATGGATGACAAAAGGATCTGAAGGTGAGCGTTCCTTCCCGATATAAAAGCCTTCCTTTATATCAGGCGGAGAATTAGGTTCAAGTGTTTGTGCTCTTAATGATTCATAGCCTCTATTTGCTTCAGAAAGCTCTTTGGACCACTGCTTTTTCTGTTCTGGGGGAAGACTAAAAAATAATTTGGAATATTCAAAAACCTTATCTTGTAATGCTTTAGAAACTCCATGTCCGGTAATGTAAAAAAAACCTTTATCTAAGCATGCTTTCCGAATATGTGAGGCAATGTTTTGGTGCGTTTGTATGTCATTATCCAAAAGTCCAGAAATATCGATGATGGGTATAGAGGTAATGTTTTGATTGTTTTCCAGCGCAGTCATGTAGCAATCTCTCAAAAATAATGTTTTCTTTTTTTATAAAATAATCATGAGACCGCATAGCAATGAATATCGAGCAAGCTGATGCCAAAAAGAGAGCTATTCTTAATTAATTAAATAAAAACAATTGCTTAAACTTTTTTAAATGAGTGGTGATGCTGAAAAAGCAACGGGATGCACTGAAAATAATGCTTTAGGTCCAAAAAATGGCTGCTACTTAATGGCAAGTTTTTTGCTTCTATTTCAATAGCTCATTCAAATTTATAAATGAATTTGGACTTTAAAGTTGGAATAGGATGTGATGTTAAAATGAGTACACGTGGTCTTCGCTTTCACTCAGCAGCAATTCATTATTTTGATGCTGTACGCCGGTGCGGTTCAATCAGGGAAGCAGCCAGACAATTAAATGTCGTGTCTTCCGCTGTAAATAGGCAAATTTTAAAACTCGAAGATGAAATTGGAGCACCATTATTCAATCGGGTGCCTTCGGGTATGGTGCTTACTCATGCAGGTGAGTTGTTTTCAAGACATATTAGTTTAGTACTGAGAGATACTAAGCGATTGCAGAATGAATTGGATGCACTGAAAGGGCTTTATAAAGGTCATGTTGAAATTGCGAGTGTTGAAACACTAGCGATTAATTTACTGCCAGAGATTATTGAAAAATTCCAGGTCAAATATCCTAATGTAACTGTAGGGGTTACAATTTTAGGCTCAAAAGATATCCCTAATGAAATCATTGAAAATCGGGTGGATCTAGGCTTGGCTTTTGCCTTGCCAAAGCATAATGATTTGCACCAAATAGCAATATCCCATTTTAAATTAGGTGCAATTGTATCGACTGACCATCCGCTGGCTTCTCAAAAGACGGTGTCATTCCATCAGTGCCTCGACTATGATGTGATTATGCCAAAACCTAATTTGTCTATTTATCAACAGTTGGCGCCATTATTTGCGGGTGCACAACATGCTATTCCAAATTTTAAAATACAAACGAGTTCTTTGGAATTAATGAAACAGTTAATACTCAGGAATAAGGGAATTGGTTTTCAGACATTCTTTGGGTTGGAAAATGAAATAATTAATAATCGCCTTCGCTATATTCCGCTTAATGATAACAATGGTATCTACTGTGATTTAGGTCTGTATGCACGTAAAGGTCATTATCTTTCTACAGCAACAGACGCTCTCTCCAGGCTTATTACAGATGAAATCCTACAAAGAGGCGAAGCTGGACAATAAACATAACCTGAAAAGTACAACTAAAAAGCTAAGCCCTTATCGAAATCCCTCAATAAAGGCTTAGCTTTGTTTATTTTGGATAAGCAGCATCCACGCCTTTAACGAAATAATTCATACTCATCAATTGCGTATTTGAGAGATGTTTACCTTTTCCCAAAAGTAATGTTCCATCTTGTTTGTAAAGTGGTCCACTAAACACAATATATTGACCGTTACGAATTTTATCTCGGACTGCCAAAACCTTCATTTTTTCATTGTTAGAGACCATTGGACCAAAACCTGCTATATCGATGGCACCTTCCTTGACACCATACCATGTCGATCCCGACTTCCATATTTTGTTATGCACTTGCTGCAAAACAGGAGTATAGATTTTTTCCCAATATAACACTGATGCAGCTAGGTGACCTTTAGGAGCAAACTTACTCATATCTGAGTTCCAGCCAAAGCCAAATTTCCCTTTTTCCTGAGCAGCTTTAACTACAGCGGGTGAGTTGGTGACTTGTGATAATATATCAGCATTTTGCGATATTAATGCAAGTGCAGCCTCATGCTCTTTTCCTGAATCAAACCAAGTGTTAATCCAGACTATCTTGGTCTTAATTTTTGGATTTACAGATTGAGCCCCAAGTGTATAGGCATTGATGTCTCTAATGACTTCAGGAATTGGGAATGGTGCTACAACACCCAAACATTACTTTTAGTCTTATAGCCTGCCAATACCCCTTGCAAGTAAGAGCCTTCATAGGTTCGGATATCATAGACTCCCACATTTTTTGCAGTTTTATATCCGTTCGCATGCATAAAAATGGTGTTCGGGAACTGTTTAGCTACCTTTTCAATGGCATTCATATACCCGAAGGTAGTAGCAAATATAACCTTATTTCCTTGTTGTGCGAGTCTCCGAAATGTACGTTCAGAGTCGGCATTATCTAGAATATTCTCGATATAAGAGGTCTGAAATTTACCCTGTAAGGACTTTTCTGCTTTCAGACGACCTATATCGTGTGAATAAGACCAACCATAATCGTTTTTATGAGCGACATAGACAAAAGCCGCTTGATCAGCGGCCAATGCTGGATTGGCCCCACTGATGAGTAAAAGTCCTAAAAGACTGGCATTTACGAAAATATTTTTTAAATTAAGTAGGTTATTCATGCTGATTCTCTTTGAAGAGTATCAGTTGAATTTTGTTTTGCCATAAATATTGCCAGTCGCTCCTCATAAATCTCACGAATATAATGGGCAACACTGCAACTGTCGGCAAACATGTTGTATTTCCAATTTAAACCATACGACTCTAAATTGATATTATCAACAGTCATAAGTTGAACTTTAGAATTTGGATTGTTCAAGTAGCTATCAATGATTTTACGAATGACTTCTTTGGTTGGTGCAAGCTTATATGCATGCCAGAAGTCTGTATGCCATTCACCTTCCGTAGGTTGATTAAATGGATACTGAATTCCTCGGCCAGGACGATTTGTTCCTAAGCCATTATATGGTCCTGTTTCAAATGCTAACCAGTTAACTGGATTATTCGGGACTGCAGGACGGATCTGCCCCCATGTAACTAAATTTCGATTCAGCCAATCATCTGCAAAACTATCATTATTAAAAGGATCTAACTTTCTGATAGCTTCAGGATCATCACGCATTTGTGATACAGCAAGCTCAATTTCATTTTCAATTTTAAAAATACAATGGCTGTAATCCATTGCAAACTCAAACGGCACACCTTCTTTTTCTATAAGATCTGCCACCGGAATTACTCGACGATAATCTTCAGACCAGTTATCAACGTGGCACTCTAAGGTAACCGTTATTCCTTTACTTTGAGCGTAGGTGTAGAAATCGATATAAGTTTTAGCAACTTCTTCGTTCGTTACATAATGACCATCTGCATGTTTTGCCCAAATCATCATATTGTGGAATTTGGCCCCTACAGCGGCACTACGATTAATATCCTGTTTGAATGCATCCTCATCCTTGCCAATGACATATAAGCCACAACCAGAATAAATTGGAATATTTGTTTTCTGACTTGCCTTGATGTAAGCATCTATTTGACTATCTTCAAGAGGGATACGATCCAGAAAATCAAAGACCTCCGCAGCTTTTAGCATTTCGAACTGTTCGAGAATAGTAGGCTCATTCAGGCTTACTGGTCGTTCTTTTGATGAGTTTTGAATGCCTAAACCAGCACAACCTAGGGGAAACATTTTTTTCATAATTTTGATACCAACTGTTGAATAAATTAAACGGCTTCTTTTTTCGATGCGTAAGTTTTTTGATACATATAGGCTATGTATTCACCTACAGTCATTTCTTTAGGTTCAGCCTTAAATTGATCACCTAAATTTTGCAGCGTTTTGATTTTGTATTCGTAATCCAAGTCAAAGAAGGTTGGAACCGAATAACGTGAGACACCTGCTTTACTATTGAAAACACGGTGCATATTTGAGAGGTAGAGTCCATTAGTCATGAATTGGACTAAATCACCGAGGTTTACGATAAAAGTATCTGGTATGTGAGGTGCACGTATCCATTCACCCTCACTATTGCGTACTTCTAGTCCACCTACTTCATCTTGCAATAAGAGCGTCAGTAACCCCCAATCAGTGTGCGCACCGGACCCTAGCTGATTGTTTACAATTTTTTCAGATTGAGGAGGATAGTGAAGCATACGGGTAATAATGACAGTTTCATCATAGCCTGCCTCGAAGTAGTTTTCTTCAAGCCCAAGAGAAAGTGCCAATAGGCCAGCTAGATGCTTACCCAGTTTTAAAGTCTGTTGAATATAGGTTTCGGTCTGGGTCTTCATTTCAGGAAGATCTTCAGGCCACTGATTCTGCCCATGTTGTGGATAGCCTTTTTGGACATATGGGTGACTTGAATCTAGATTTTTCCCTGACATGAACCCTTCTTTTAAGTCAGGAGGAGAGCCTTCATCAAGTGTTTGAGCTGCCATTGGTTCATAACCACGAAGGCATTTGGAGTTTTTGAAATCAATTTCTAGTTTCTTTTCAATCGGAAGGTCAAAAAACTGTTTTGCAATGTCTAATTGTTTTTGGAGAACTTCAGAAGCGATACCATGATTTTTAATATAGAAGAAACCTGTTGTTCTGCATGCTTTATGGATTTCCCACGCAACAGATTTCCGTTTTTCTAGGTTATCGGAAAAACTGTCGCTTAAGTCGATTACTGGAATACTTTTAGCCGTAGAAGGTGGTGTGTATGTCAACATTTTTGTGGCTCTTTGAACTTTGTTGTTATCAACTTAATGACAATTTAATTCCGTGCATAGCAGAGAATCTCGCTCAACTCGTTGCCAAAAAGGCAACACTAAATAAAGTCAGAGTAGTAATAGGAGTCCAAGTAATTCAGCATCAATTAAGAATTGTGATGAGTTATAAAATGCTAGTTATTCGTTAAGTTTAGATAAGAAGAACAATAATAAGAAAAGTGTTCTAAAAATTAGAAATACCATTCCTAAAGTCTTTAATAGACAGATAGAAAAGAAAAAGTCATGATGAAGCAATGCTAAGAAGTTTGAATTAATCAATAACTTATAAGAGGGGCAGCGCTAAAATGAATGCAATACCAGTTCTCAATTTATTCACTCAGCCACAATGTAGTCAATTTGACCCAAATGACTGGAATATTCTAGCGCAGCATTGGTATCCGGTAGTTCAAATCCAGGATGTAACGACCCAACCGCAACAAGTTCAGCTTCTTGATGTCAAAATGGCTATTTATAAAACTGAAAGTGGAGAAATTCATCTGGTCAGAGATATCTGTCCACATCGAGGAGTGCCATTAAGTAAAGGATGGGTAGAAGGTGAAAATATTGTTTGTCCCTATCATGGGCTCAACTATAACGCACAAGGTAAGTGCGTAAAAATCCCTGCTCAACCAGAACTTACCCAAATTTCAGATCGGTTCACCTTAACTAAATTCCCTGTAGTTGAGAAATATGGACTAGTTTGGACCAGCTTATTTAGCCGTGATGAAAGTGAAGCTAATTTTCCAGTTCTTGAAACTTGGGATTCGGATGAACATCAATCAATACTCCCACCATTTGTTGATATAGCAGGTTCTAGTGGTCGTCAGCTTGAAGGTTTTATCGATGTGGCACATTTTGCCTGGGTGCATAACAAGGCATTCGCTGATCGTGATAATCCAGTAGTGCCAAAATATGAAACTGAAAGAACAGATTATGGACTTAAAACGATTTATATCTCTACAGTAAGTAACTTTCCTCATAGTTTGAGACATTTAGAGCCAGAGAATTTCTTATGGAAACGAGAATTTGATGTATATCCTCCATTCTCGGCAACACTTACTGTCTATTTTCCTAACAATGGGATTTTAAAAATTTTGAATGCTTGTTGTCCTGTTTCGCATAATCAAACCAGGCTATTTGTTCCGTTGACACGTAATTTTGATACGACGGGTGACCTACAGGCTGTATATGACTTCAATGCACAAATTTTTGCAGAGGATCAGGATATTGTTGAGAGTCAAAAACCGGAAGAACTTCCATTAGATGTTTCAATGGAGGCGCACTTTGCAGCAGACAAATCTTCAACGACATATAGACGGATATTGGCAGAATGGGGATTAAGTAAAAGATATGTGGTCTAGAGATATAAGATAACCTGATTATCTCGATTGGTTGAAATATAAGGGAGGTAGTCTCCCTTATATTTTTAGAGATTGATTTCGCAGAAATACTAATATAAAAGTGACTCACCATTTATCGTAATTTCATTGTCTTAGCTTCTTCTAATTAATAAACTTGATTTTGTTACAATATCAAGTTTGTACAGGGGGA
>NZ_JFYL01000084.1 GCF_000632455.1 Acinetobacter sp. Ver3 | reverse complement strand
TAACCTCACTATCTATTTGCTGAAGTTTTTCATCTAATATTTTTATATATTTAACCAATCTATCCATTCGCTGATCGGGAATAATAGCCCCAACCATTTCTGAAAGTATAGAACCACAACCAGGTACTAAACCTACTACTGCTTTGTAACCTAAAACCCTGATATCGAGAAAATTTGTGTTTAAGTTTTTATCAGTCATCTCATCTCCTAAGTATAGTTTTACAAATAATAGTCAACCGTCTTTTTCATTTTGAAATCATATATGCAATAGATGCTACTAAAAAATCATTGCAAGAAAAAAATAATACATATTTTCAATGAGATAACACTAAATTTAAAATATTTTTAATCTAACTGAATAAGTTTTTCTTTCAATATTTTTTATACGCTAAATCTATCTCCCTTTGATCAATTTTATTTTTTACAGTTAAGCATCATTTTGAAATTATTATTATCTGCTAAATACCAAGCCTCAGTATTATCAACTTCACGAGCTACCATAATAATGATTATTATAAAAGCTAGCCATTTTAAATAATCATTTGGAGCACTAAATGCACCTAAGATAGCCAAAAACAACCATACACCCTGCTTATTTACGTTCTTAAAATAACTAATAATTGCTTCTTCTAACTCAAAAAACCATATGAAAAATATCCTCATTTTCCAAAATATTATCCTCGAAAAAAAAGGCTCCTAAATCGGAGCCTTCTTCTCAATTAAGCCACATTCCCCTCTAAAAAATCCTGTGCAAAGCGTTGCAATACTCCACCCGCTTCATACACAGACACTTCTTCTTCGGTATCTAAACGGCATGTCACAGGCACTTCAATCGTTTGATTTTTACCATCCGCCGTTGAGCGCTCAATAACTAAAGTCAAAGTCGAACGAGGTGCAATATTCCCAATCACGCTATACAGCTCAGTACCATCCAAACCTAAAGTTTTACGGTCAGTTCCTGCCTTAAACTCAAGCGGTAACACCCCCATACCGACCAAGTTGGTACGATGAATACGCTCGAAACCTTCTGCCACAATCGCTTCAACCCCTGCAAGGCGAACACCTTTCGCAGCCCAGTCACGACTCGAGCCTTGACCATAGTCTTTACCTGCAACAATAATCAAAGGCTGTTTACGGTTCATGTAGGTTTCTATCGCTTCCCACATACGCATCACTTCGCCTTCAGGCTCTACACGCGCTTTAGACCCTTGCTTAATCGTACCATCCGAACGCACTACCATTTCATTAAACAGTTTCGGGTTGGCAAAGGTCGCACGTTGTGCCGTTAAGTGGTCACCACGGTGCGTTGCGTATGAGTTAAAGTCTTCTTCAGGCACGCCCATTTTATGTAGATATTCACCTGCTGCCGAATCCATCATAATCGCATTCGATGGAGATAAATGGTCTGTGGTGATGTTATCGCCCAAAATCGCAAGTGGACGCATATTGGCTAAAGTACGTGGTGCTGCAAGTGCGCCTTCCCAATATGGCGGACGGCGGATATAAGTACTTTGCGGACGCCAGTCATACAATGGGCTTGCAGCTTGAACTTTCTCACCCAAATCAAACATTGGAATATACACTTTCTTAAATTGCTCAGGTTTAACCGCAACTTTCACCAATGCATCAATTTCTTCATCTGATGGCCAAATGTCTTTTAAATAAATTGGGTTGCCATCTTTGTCATGCCCTAAAGCATCCGTTTCGATATCAAAACGAATCGTCCCTGCAATCGCATACGCCACAACTAAAGGTGGAGATGCTAAGAATGCTTGTTTTGCATAAGGATGGATACGACCATCAAAGTTACGGTTACCTGATAAAACAGCCGTTGCGTAGAGGTCACGGTCGATAATTTCTTGTTGGATTTTTGGATCTAACGCACCTGACATCCCGTTACATGTGGTACATGCATACGCCACGATGCCAAAACCGAGTTTTTCTAAATCACCGAGTACACCTGCTTCTTCTAAATACAATGCTGCAGCTTTAGAACCCGGTGCAAAAGATGATTTCACCCACGGCTTACGCACTAAGCCGAGTTCATTGGCTTTACGAGCAAGCAAGCCAGCTGCAACCGTATTACGTGGGTTAGAGGTATTGGTACATGATGTAATAGCAGCGATGATGATTGCACCATCAGGCATTAAGCCTTCTGCTTCTTGCGCACGAGCAGCGTCTAAATTACCTGCAATACCTTTTGCTTTTAAATCGCTTGTCGATACACGCGCATGTGGGTTTGATGGCCCCGCAATGTTACGAGTGACCGTTGAAAGATCAAAACGGAGTACACGTGGGTACTCGGCTTTAGTCATATCACTTGCCCACAGACCAATTTCTTTGGCGTAGGTTTCTACAAGCTTCACTTGCTCAGGCTCACGACCTGTCAGTGTCAGATAATCAATGGTGTTTTGGTCGATGTAGAACATCGCCGCCGTTGCACCATATTCAGGGGTCATATTAGAAATCGTTGCACGGTCACCAATCGACATGGTGTCTGCACCTTCACCAAAGAACTCTAAATAAGCACCGACTACACGCTCTTTACGCAAGAACTCTGTTAAAGCCAATACGATATCAGTTGCCGTAATGCCCGGCTTACGCTGACCAACAAGCTCTACACCAATAATGTCAGGTAAACGCATCCAAGATGCACGACCAAGCATCACGTTTTCAGCTTCTAAGCCACCGACACCAATTGAAATGACACCTAAAGCATCCGTATGCGGTGTATGTGAATCTGTGCCCACACACGTGTCAGGGAAAGCCACGCCACCACGGTTTTGAATCACTGGAGACATTTTCTCCAAGTTGATTTGATGCATGATGCCATTACCCGCAGGAATCACATCAACATTTTCAAATGCAGTTTTGGTCCACTCAATAAAATGGAAACGATCTTCATTACGACGATCTTCCACTGCACGGTTTTTCTCAAATGCATCAGGGTCGAAACCACCATATTCCACTGCTAAAGAATGATCGACAATCAGCTGTGTCGGTACAACAGGGTTGACTTTAGATGGATCCCCCCCTTGATCAGCAATCGCATCACGCAAGCCTGCGAGATCGACAAGAGCCGTTTGGCCTAAAATGTCATGACACACGACACGTGCAGGATACCAAGGAAAATCATGATCTTGTTTACGGTAAATCAACTCTTTTAAAGATTGCTCTAAAATTGCTGGATCACAACGACGTACCAGTTGTTCTGCAAGTACTTTCGATGTGTAAGGTAATTTTGCATATGCGCCTGGCTCAATATCTTCAACGGCTTGACGCACGTCAAAATATTCAAGCTGGGTACCTTGCAGTGGTTTACGGTAGTTGTTATTCATCGCGTTCCTGCCTTGCCTTGAGCATCTTTTTTCTAAACTTTCTAAACATTTTGTTGTTGATGAGACTTCATCATTTGTGATGGCATAGTACACTGCTGAAAGTCCATTTCCCAAATCTTATATATTTCATCCACTTAGGTACAAAAAATAGGGTTTTTGAAATATTTTGTTTCAAATAACGCAGATAAATAAGCAGTTATGTGCTTTTTTTTGAAAAATAGTGGAAAATTGGGATAATTCTTTAGTATTAGATTCAGATTCGAGCATAGAAAATGAACAATTTATCTTTCTCCTCATTTACGCTTAATGGCGTGGATGCTCAAAAATTTTTACAAGGTCAAGTGACGTTGCATGTTGAGCGCCTTGAAGAAAATATCACGCGCTACACAGCAATTTGTGATTTAAAAGGTCGAATTCACTTTGGTTTATGGCTGACAAAGCTGAATCCTGAAAGCTTTGTCATTGTAACCACTCAAGATCAAGCTGAAGAATTTTCCAAACACATTAAAAAATTTGGTGCTTTTTCCAAAATGAAACTTGAAGAAGCAGGTCAGGTCTATCCTACGCTTCAAGGTGACACCACAACGTTCTCAACAGAAGTAACAGATATTTCCGCTTGGCAAGTTCAGGCCATTCAACATGGTCAAGCTTACATTGATCAAGTCATAGAACACGTGTTCCAACCCCAAGAACTCCGTTTACATCAACGTGAAGGCGTTCACTATGACAAGGGTTGTTACTTGGGTCAGGAAGTGATTGCACGTTTATGGTTTAAAGCTAAACCGAAAGCGTGGTTACATTTAATTCAGGGTACAGGTGCTGCACCTGCAGAAGCTGAACAACTCGATAAAAGTGTACAAGTCGTCAATAGTGCGCCATTCAAAAACGGTTATATCGCTTTGGTGGTGGCACGTCCTGAAGCATTAGCAGAGTTAGACGTGACTGTTTTAGATTTGCCTGAGTATTTAAATGGTGATGTGGCTAGACCACAGTAAGCTTGAAATAATTATTGAGCAAAAAATTTACACGACATAAAGAAAGAATGCCAAACTAATCAATACGACAGTTTGGTATTCTTCATGAAATCTAAATCCCTATTTTTTTTCTATATCTAAAATTAGATCTTTTGAAGGTCCGACTAAAATCCTTTTCACTTCAAAGTCAGTTCTTTATCATTTTTTTCGCGGAAAATCATAATCTCCCCACTTACTGGTTTTGAGGCCCATACCATGTAAACCCTCAACCAACTTAACCGCAGCACGTACACCATCAATAATCGGGATATTCAGCTCTGCACTAACTCGCTCTGCCATTTCAGCCATGCCTCCACAACCCAGTACAATCGCGCCAACTCCATCATTATTTTTAGCTTGAGTACAGCTCACTAAAAGTTGTTGATAGGCAAAATCTGGATCTTGCTCTAAAGCCAAAACAGGTAAATCAATACAACGTATTTGAGCACAATGATCTCTAAACCCATACTCATTCAATAAATACTCAGCGATGATTTTCGTCCGTTCCAATGTAGTGACAATTGAAAACTTGGTCGCGACCAAGGTCGCCATATGAAATGCAGCTTCAGCAATTCCTATTACAGGTGCTTCGGCAAGTTCACGTGCTGCATGTAAGGTAGGGTCACCAAAACACGCAATAATATGACCATCAACGTTTAATTCTTTACCTTGTTGGATTAAATCCAACACACCGATGGCAGATATTGCTTCATCATAATGCCCCTCAATTGAGGCTACGCCCTTTTTTGGACATACTGCTAAGATTTCTGTACCTATATTTGCTACATTTTGGGCTGCTTGACCAATAACTTCTGTCATTGCAGCACTCGTATTGGGATTGATCACTTGAATTTTTAGAGACATAAGATCGTTACACTTTGAATTTCATAAGAAAATATTAGTTTTTTTATCAACAAAAAATTGCAATAAAAAATTGAACATAAATATCTAGCAATTTTTAAACCAAAAGAGAAATATAAAATATTTTATTAAATAACAACATCTTATATTTATTATTTTATCATTTGGCATAGTTTCTGCTCAGAACAAAGTAGCGAAACAATGTGAATGTTAAAATGAATCAAGAAAATTATAGTCCTAAATTAACCAATGCCGATCTTGCGCCCGCAAAACAAAATTGGTCTTGGTACAACATTTTTTCATTTTGGATGTCTGATGTTCATAGTATGGGGGGATATGTCGTAGCTGCGAGTTTGTTCGCACTCGGTCTTGCAAGCTGGCAAGTGTTTATCGCCTTAATTGTCGGTATTGTAATTGTACAAATTGCTGCAAATTTAGTCGCAAAACCCAGCCAAGTCTCTGGCGTACCTTATGCGGTCATCGCAAGACAATCCTTTGGCGTGTTCGGGGCAAATATCCCCGCACTTATTCGGGGAATCATTGCCTTAGCATGGTACGGTATTCAAACTTGGCTCGCTTCAAATGCACTCATGATCGTCGCGCTCAAGTTTTTCCCAAGCTTGATACCTTTATCAGAAATCAGTTTTGTAGGACTTTCAGCGATTGGTTGGATCTGTTTTGGATTGATGTGGGTTTTACAGGCTTTAGTCTTTTGGAAAGGAATGAATGCGATTCGTGTATTTATTGATTGGGCTGGACCATTAGTTTATGTGGTCATGTTTGCGCTTGCAGCATGGTTAGTTGCACAAGTGGGCTGGTCAAATATTTCTTTCAATTTAGGCTCGAAAACGCTCACCACCTCTGAACAAGTTACACAAACCATTATTGCAATTGCTTTGGTCGTTTCTTATTTTTCGGGTCTTTTACTCAATTTTGGTGATTTTTCGCGTTATGGAAAATCAATGCAACAGGTTAAAAAAGGTAATTTCTGGGGACTTCCATTTAACTTTATTTTCTTCTCATTAATCACTGTGGTAATTGTTTCAGGAACTTATAGCTTATTCGGCAAAATGGTGACTGACCCGCTAGAAACAGTCGCAATGATTGATAATACTTTCGCAGTTGTTTTGGGCTTATTAACAGTATTGACTGCCACTATTGGTATTAATATCGTGGCGAATTTCGTTTCTGCTGGGTTTGATTTTTCTAATATTTTCCCACAGAAACTCAGTTTTAGAAGTGCCGGTATGATCGCAGCGGTCGGTTCAGTTCTCATTACACCTTGGAATTTATTTAACTCCCCTGAACTGATTCATTATACCCTCGATGTATTGGCTGCATTTATTGGTCCTTTATTCGGGATATTAATTGCCGATTTCTATTTTGTTAAAAAACAGCAAGTGGTTGTTGAGGATCTTTTTAACGACAAAAAGGATGGCGCATATTGGTATCGAAATGGATTTAATCCAAAAGCAATTGGGGCACTTGCACCAGCTGTTGTGATTTGCTTGACGTTTACCCTTGTACCTTTGTTGCAAGTTTTAGCACCATTTAACTGGTTCATCGGTGCATTTTTAGGTGGAACGTTCTACTATTTCCTCGCTCGAGATGCAAAACAAAAAGTCCACGTCACCAAGAAAAAAGTAGCTTAATTAGAAAGCCTCCTTAACGGAGGCTTTTTTAATCTAAGAGTTATCAAACCCCAAATTCAATTTACTCAATCTTCTCAATCATCTTTTTAGAAACATATTTTTGATAAAACAATAGAGTCAAAATCACCAACACTGCACAGCACAAGTACATAAATTCAAAGCTCCATTGTGCGATAACTAATCCCATTACAACTGAACCAACTGCCAGACCAATATCAAAACAAATAAAGAATGTTGATATTGCATGCCCCATCCGTTGTTTATCTACAGTTTGAATGGTGAGCGTTTGCAAACAAGGAAATACTGAGCCATATCCAATTCCAATAAAAATTGCAGATAACCACAACATCCATTGATTATTGACTAGTGTTACGACCACAAGCCCAATCGCAAAAAATATAAAAGAAGGAACGATAACAGCACTCGGACCTTGACGATCATAAATTTTACCAACCCAAGGTCTTACAATTAACATCGACGCCGCAAACAATATAAAAAATACACTGGTGTACGCCAGCAGTTGTTTGCTCTCACTATAAACCGTAATAAAACTAGTAATACTCGAGTAAGCAAAAGCTGTAAGTAAAGCAACACCACTTACAGCAAAAACTTTAGGCTCAAGAAAATCGTCTAGCTTAAAACCTTTTTTATTCATTTTATGTTGCTGAGGTATCTGATTCGCTGGAATATTTAATAGCCAGCTAAAAATTAGACCTAAACTGATGAGCACCGCGAGAGCACCGAATAAAATTTGGAAGCTATAAAATTGAATCATGGTAAGCGCAATTAACGGTCCAAATACCACACCTAGGTTAGTGGACATCACATAATAGCCCATGCCTTCACCTTTACGATGCTCAGGAATAAAGTCATTTGCGACTGGAACAGCCACAGTGGTCAACACACTAAACCATATCCCATGTAAAAATCGTATAAGCAACAATGACCACATGTTATCAATGAATAAATAAGCAAATGCAAAGACCGCAAAAAACGTGCTCGATCCACGCATAGTGAGTCGCTTACCCATTTTTTGAATGATCATGCCTGAAAATGGTCGTACTGCTATTGATGAGGCGAGAAAAAGCGTTAACGCTAATCCTGCTTCTTCAACTGATCCCGCTAAGTCCTTCACAATGTAAATCGGAAGGACAGCCAACATGGCAAAGTAGTAAATAAAAACAAATAAATTATTTAATACACACAAGATAAATGAACGATTCCAAAGTCGTTCGGTGGTTACACTCATGAAAATCTACTCTTGTCGCATTAATGTTTGGGCTTGAGGGCGTAATGGATCTAAACTCAGTTTGACCAATTGACGGATATAGTGCTCATCAGGCAAATGATTAAAGAAAATAATTTGGTAATGAATAGGACCATAGAGTCGATCAAGCACCAAATCATAGTGATCATGTTCAATCAGCTCCCCCGCCTCAATCGCCTTTTGAATCAGGTGATGCAGTTGAACACGTTTAGGTAACAAATATTGCTTGAAGAATGTTGCAGCCAATTCACGATGATTCGCCATAACCACCAACATCGCTCGTCCCACTGGATGATTTAAAGCCTCAGCCAAACGAAGCAATTGTTGATTAAGATTTTGTTCAAGATCGAGTTCTGGCTCAAACTCAAAAATTGAGAGTGTGAGCTCTTTAAAAGTGTCTAGAACTAGTTCAGATTTATGTGACCACCATCGATAAATGGTCGACTTTCCCACCCCAGCACGTGAAGCAATGTCTTCTACTGTCAGTTGGTGATATTCCACTTCATTCAAAGCCTGTTTGACTGAAGCTAAAATACATGATCGGCGTCGTGCACTTTTGTCTTCGACTGTCATGAAATCCTCACAAATAAAACGATACGTTTCGTATCGTTTTATAATAGAGTTTTTTTATTGATAAAGATATAAAAATAAGACCAAGGCGTTAGATAGAATAGATTTTAACTGTCAATCGATTGAGAGATGACTCATAAAAAAAACCTCCTATATCGCTAGGAGGTTTTAATCTAAAAGCCATGAAATAATTTATT
Source organism: Acinetobacter sp. Ver3 (assembly GCF_000632455.1). Taxonomy (GTDB): domain Bacteria; phylum Pseudomonadota; class Gammaproteobacteria; order Pseudomonadales; family Moraxellaceae; genus Acinetobacter. The sequence goes on along the minus strand of NZ_JFYL01000084.1, from coordinate 1,368 downwards.
CATATCCTTCACCACATAATCTTTAAAATGAAATGCTCTCGCGTGTTTAGCATCAAACTTTACGGTTAAATCACTTTTTTGGAATACATACACTCGATTCTCCTGACTCACCAAATACTGCTCGCCAAGTTTCAATAAGAGCGCATCTATCTTTTGTTCATCTGGGATTGAATCATCTTGAAAAACTTTATCGTAATTACGCTTTATGCCTTTTATAAACATCGTTGACCACCTCATTGCACAATGCGTATTTAAGCAAAACCATCAAAGAACTACTAGTGGGTTAAAATTTTGGTTAAATCCATATATTCAAGGCTGAACAACATAAATCCAGTGTCTTTCATATGCTTATACAGCAATGCACACACTTTATTCACAAAGCGAAGCTAAATTTGAAGGATGTATACATATTCTATATTTACATTCACATAATTCGGACTATGATGAAATGGTATAAAACTGTATTTACATCAGATAAATAGGGTTGCTTTTAAGATAGGTATAAAACAATTATGAAAAAAATATTATGTGGTACTTTACTCGCTGTAGCCACCTCATTTAGTTTCGCTGCCGCACCAGTCGATCCTGCATTCAGCAAAGTACAGGAACTCATTCAAGCAAAGAATTACAATGCGGCCTACCAAGAACTTGAACGCTTATCAAAAGCTGGGAATCCCCAAGCGACTTATAACTTGGCATATCTGACCCAAGCTGGTCAAGGAACCAAACAAGACAACAAAAAAGCAGTACAACTTTATGAACAAGCTGGCACTGCAGGCTATCCTCTAGCCAATTATGTATTGGCGCAAAACTATGCCACTGGTGGCTTGGGTCTGACCAAAAATGAAAAAAAATCTCGTGAATACCTAGATAAAGCTGCAGCTCAAGGTTTTGAAGATGCGATTGTTGAATCTGCGGTTCTGCTGTTCTCTGAAGGCAAAGAACAATCTGATAAGCTCGCGTTACAAAAACTTGATCCTTTAATTAAGAAAGGAAGTTATCCAGCCATTCATGCTCAAGCGTTATACGATATTTCATTAGGCTTTAAGACTAAAACTGAAGCGCCTGTGAAAAAAGGTTTAGCGAGCATTCAAGATTTAGGTAAAAAAGGATATATCCCTGCGCTTATGGCCATTGGTAACATGTTCGTAAACGGGAATATCGTTCCGCAAAACTTACCTGAGGCAAAAAAAATATTTAGTGCTTTAGCAGATGAAAATATTCCTCAAGCCAAAGAAAATCTAGCGATCGTGAACAAACTGATTGCTGAGAGTGCAAAAAAACCTGCAGCAAATACTAAAGCTAAATCTTAAGCATTAATTTAAATTTTAAACCGATGCTCAAATACAAAAACCCTATCGCGAGATA
>NZ_JFYL01000083.1 GCF_000632455.1 Acinetobacter sp. Ver3 | reverse complement strand
GTTCTTTTTGTAAAACGACATATGGTGTATTGACTACGGATTTTTGTTTTAACTTATAGATGATGAAAATGGCAATAGCTGCTAAAACAAATGCAAAACCAAAATTTCCGTACAATTCTAAAGGCGAGTTCCCTAGGTCTAAAAAGTATCCCGCAATGATTGGAGAGAAAATACCACCAAAACGACCAACACCAGTTGCAATCCCCACGCCTGTTGATCGTACATCTGCCTCATAGAGCTGTGTAGAAATGGCATAGATTCCAGCTAAACAGCCATTAATAAAGAATCCTAGCGTTGTGGCAACGATGATTAATATATTTAAATTATCTGTATTGTTCACAAACAATAAAATACATACGTACGTGAGGATTAAAAAGGCAATTTGATTGATGTATACGCTGACTTTAGAACTAAGAACACCAATGATAAAACTACCTAAAATACCACCCACGCTGATCATCATGGCAGTTTTAATAGATAATGAGTTATCTAGACCAGAACTATTGAGAATTTTAGGTGTCCAGCCCATCACGAAATAAAAACCAAAAAGAATAAAGAATATAGAAACCCATAATACAAGGGATTTAACTAAATACTTGTGGTTAAATATTTCTACGTAAGAAGACTTTTGATTTTCTTTGTATGCTTTAGGGAGTGTGAGAATTGGTTTTTTATGCATTTTAGAGAAAACTTGATTCAATTTTTCCAAAGCATGTTTTGGTTGTTTTAGTAATAAATAATCGATCGATTCTGGTAAAAATTTCAATGAGCACAGAAACGCAAATGTAGTAACGAATCCACCAATTAGAAATACTTGTCTCCAACCGATACTTTCTAAGCTATATACAGCAAGTAGTGCTCCGCTAATTGCTCCAATCCCATAACCAGCAGATAATATACCAACACTAAAACTTTTATATTTAGTCGGAGAATATTCACTGGCCAAAATCATAGCACTGATTTGAACACCACCAATACCAACACCAGTGAGAAATCTGCACAGAACCAATTGCTTAAAATCGGTGGCAAATGCAGATGCAAACATGCTCAGACCACAGATTAATAGACAAAGGTTAATTAAATTACGTCTACCGATTTTATCTGCGAGAGGTGCAAGTAAAAATGAACAGACGGTCATACCAATTAAACCAGCACTAATTAAAGTTCCTATATTAGTACCAGTTAATGAAAACTCATTGGCAACTGAACTTGCCAAATAAGCCATTATCATGAAATCGAATCCGTCGATAATGTATAAAATAAAACAGAAAAAAACAACAAATTTTTGATATAAACTTATTTTGTCGTTGTCGACACAGTCCTTTAATTTTAAGATATCCATTCTTTTTTTAATCCTTATAGAACCATAAATGCAGCACTGGTTTTTGCTACCAGCTTTCCATGCTGCCAAGCTTCACTTTCAATGCTTAAAATTTTACGTCCTTCTTTAATGAACCACGCTTTTGCCAATACTTCACCAACTTCACATGGTCTCAGGAAATCAATTGTTAAATTAATTGTGGCAGCTGGTTTTTCTGTTTGATTTAAGGCAGCTAAAATTCCCATTGCATCGTCAAGCATTGCGCAGATCATGCCTCCTTCAACACTTCCCCTAGGATTGGTAAAACTTTCAAGAGCAATATATTGAACTGAAATTACTCGCTTTTCCTTGTCCCACTGAAGTTGATGACCACCTAATAAATGATGAATAGGGGGTAAATTAGATAAAACTTGTTCGTCCATTGAAAAGTACTCCTTTTAATATTTATTTCACTGTAAATGCATCATAGATCACGGTTTTTCCGAGACGCATTGCACTTCCAACTGCAATTGTCTGATTTAGCCATGCATATTTTTCTGAGCTAGTTTCAAACTGCATGGTTAACTTGAAGTAATATTGAGTGGGATTAACATCTTCGCCACGACTTAATTGTTCTAGTACTTGTGGTGAAGCATGGCGATAACCTTTAGTTTGTAAATAAATCAGAGCACCATCATCAGTTTCTAATAAATAGCGCGTATCTATATATGCCAAACCTTTGCTATCGACCTTTTGCCAATCTGCACCATTGTTAAGAATACGCCCCTTCAAACTTGGTCCAGAAAAAGTTCCTCCAGTGATTGGGATAATGCGTCTTTGCCCTAAATCTGAAGTTTTACCGAGTTCCCAAACTGGGGCTGTGAGTTCAACATTGAATGTCGCAAGGGGTTCAAGTTTTATGGGTTGTGGTGAATATTGGGTATTTGCCAAACTTAATGTAGTGGTGGTATAGACCAATAAGCCGATTAAATATTTCATACTTATTATCCTTAGAGAGGGTCGGGTTCCTCAGTAAAGAACCCTTTTGTTATTATTTAAATTTCCACGTGTAATCAATATTGATACGAGTTTCATTGGCTGGCTTAATATTGGCGGTAATTGGCATATCATTATCATAGATCGCATAACGCGCGCGTAAACCTAAATTTTTTAGTGGGCCATTTTGAACTGTGTAAGCTAGATCAAAATCCAATTCATCTTCCGAAAAATCTGTACCACCCAACTGTGGTGCGTAAATATTGCTACCATGGGTATAGCGGGTCATAAAACGAAGACCTGGAATATAGTCTTTAAAATCGTATTCATAACGCAGGCTATAAACACGCTCTTTCGCATTCAAAAACTCACCAGTCCAAGTATCAATTGCTAGTCCAGTTTCTCCTCCAGTTAAGTACGGAAAAGCAGTATCTCCAAAGTGGTGAAATGTAGAAAAGATAAACTTATGGTTTTGGTGTTGAAGTTCTGAATGGCTATGAAGTAAATTATTGTCAACTAAACCCGCTTTAGCAGTCCCATCTTCATCGCTAATGTAGTAACGCAACTGTGTTGTAAAAGTGGATTGATTTGAGATTGGATATTTATAGGTTATGCCTAACAACGATTGGCGATATAAGTCGTTAACATCCATATGAAATGCAGTCAACCGCAATGGATTATGAGTCAAGTCATAATGTCCACCTAAGTAATACAAATAATCTGTTTCTTCAGAAATATAACGACCATTTACTCCAGAGATCTTTATAGCTTCATAATTTGTAGAATCACGTTGATTGACTTCATCAATATAGGATGCCTGGAGATCCAGACCTTGAATATCTTTAGATTGAACTGCAACACCTCGATACGTTTGAGGTAAAAGTCGTGCTGGAGAGCCGACTAAAACAGGAGTCATGGGTTGAAGAGTCCCTATACGTACCTCGGTTTCAGAAACTTTAGCTTTTAAAGTGACTCCAACTTCACCATATTGATCTGCAGGCTCATTGGTTGCCAAGGAACGAATTAAGTTTCCTGTACCTCCATATTTAGCATCAGCATCCAGTTTAAAACCTGCGGTCGCTAATAGATCTAAACCAAAACCAATCGTTCCATCGGTGAATCCAGATTGCGCTTTAAAGATAAATCCTTGTGTCCAGTCTCTTAATGCGGGGTATCTATTCTCAACTTTAAAGTCACGGTCAAAGTAGAAGTTACGTGCAGTTAATTCGACTTTACTTTGGTCGATAAAATTATTTGCAAATACTGGAGCGGTACATAATAGAAGTGGTGTGATCCATAATTTTTTCATCTTTATTTCATCCTGAAATAGTATTAATACATAGAGGTAATCTTTGTGTTATTTTCCTAAAAGTTCTCTTGCAACGATTTCTTTCATAATTTCATTGGTTCCCCCATAAATTTTTTGAACACGTGCATCGACATAAAATCGAGATATTGGATATTCCCGCATGTATCCATATCCCCCGAACAATTGCAGAAGTTGATCAATGACTTCACATTGGGTATCAGTGATGAAGCATTTCAATGCCGCAACTTCGCTTACATCCAATACTCCCTGTTGATAAAGCGACTTACATTTTTCGACAAAGGCTTCGGCTGCTAGAGTTTTAATTTTGGCTTGAGCGATTACAAAACGAGTATTTTGAAATTGTGCAATTGATTGTCCAAAAGCTTTACGTTCGAGGACATATTCTTGAGTAATTTCTAAAGCACCTTGCAAAGCGCCTAATGCCATGAGAGAAATACTCAAACGCTCACGTGGAAGTTCTTGCATGAGATAGCTAAAGCCTTGACCTTCCTGACCTAATAATTGGTCTTTAGGAACTCTGACTTGGTCAAAAAATAATTCGGCAGTGTCTTGAGATTGAAGTCCAATTTTTTTTAGACCACGACCTTTTTTTACTCCATCTAAATGAGCATCCACCAATAAAATCGAAATACCTTTAGCTCTTGCTTGAGGATCAGTTTTAGCAACTAAAACTATGAGATCTGCATGTTGACCATTCGATATAAACGTTTTTGAGCCATTTACCACATAATGATCGCCATCTAATAAGGCTTGAGTGCGGATGGCTTGTAGGTCTGAACCTGCATTGGCTTCAGTCATTGCAATAGCTGTAACAACTTCACCGGATACCATTTTAGGTAACCAATATTGTTTTTGATCTTCACTTCCAATATTCTGGATATAGGGTGAAACAAGTTCACTCTGACCACCGATTGCAACGGCTAACGCAGAGAAGCCCGCTCGAGCCGTTTCTTGAACGATCATTTGTGAATAATATATCGGTGCGCCGTAACCTCCATATTGTTCAGGCACATCGACGCATAAAAATCCATTTTGTCCAAGTTGATCCCAAACTTGTCGAGGCATGAGTCCTTGCTCTTCCCATGACTCATAATATGGGGCGACAAACTCTGCTAGGAAGCGTCGATAATTGTCCCGAAACAGCTCAAAATCACTATCTTTCTGCATAGCGTTATCCTAATTTTGAATGCAACTGTCTAAGCAGCGTTTGACTAAACGCTGCTGAATAAAAAAGTTGAGTTAATTTCTAAGGGTTGGAATGCGAATAATGAGTGGATTATTGATGTTTTTTTCGTATAACTCTTCCACCATTGCTATGCGACGTTTCAAGATACCACTTTGATTGAGATTGCCTTTATCAGTGGTTTCTCCTGCATCAAGAAGTGGAGGTTCAATCATGAGATAAAGCATCGAAACGGTATTTGAACTACCTGTCGCATCTTTGTTGAAATCAATTAAAAACTGCTTGAACCACTGTTGAACTTTAGGGTGTAGAAGCACCTCTTTAGCACCAACTAGACTTAAATCTAATCCTGCATACTCAGCGCAATCTGCAATTTTGGGAAATATTAAAAATCCAATCGCACTTAAATTAGAACCAGTAATACATACATCTTGAATAAATCGATTACCTGTAATGAGAACTTTATTGCGTAAAGTTCCAACATTGACAAAGGTACCTGTATTTAACTTAAAATCTTCAGCTATACGGCCATCATACATGAGTCCCTGACTCGGGTCGGATGGATCCACTAATTTCACTGCATCCCCGGTGCGATAAAAGCCTTCATCATCAAAGATATTAGCTTGTTGTTCCATAGGTAGACGCCAGTAATGTTTCATGACATTTTTACCACGAACACAAAACTCAAGTTTGTCACCATAGGGAACTAATTTAACTTCGCAACCTGGAGCTGGATATCCAATGAACCCAGCCATTACTTTGGGACCAGTTGTAAACACACATGATGGTGCAGTCTCAGTCATCCCCAAACCGCTCATGATACGAATACGTTCTCCACAGTGTGACTGCGCGATTTGGTCAAGTCTGTTCCAACCAGCTTCTGATAGTGCAGCACCAGCAAAAAACAAAATTTTAACTCGACTAAAAAATTTTTCACGTAACTCAGCATCTTGTTCAAGTGCTACGGTTATTTCTTCCCATCCTTTAGGAACGTTTAAATACACAGTAGGTGCAATTTCCTTAAGATTCCTGATGGTTTCTTGCATCTTTCCTGGAACTGGCTTGCCGTCATCAATATAAATTGTGCCGCCGTTATATAGTGCGATTCCTACATTATGACTGCCACCAAAAGTATGATGCCATGCTAACCAATCAACTAATACTGGGGGGGTCTCTTCAAACTCAGGGAAGGTCTGAAGCAGCATCTGTTGATTGGTACATAGCATTAGATGCGTTGTAGGTACCGCTTTCGGCATTTTAGTTGAGCCAGATGTAAATAGAAATTTCGCTATTTGATGTTCATCAATGGTCTCATAATGATCTTTAATATCACTAATTTCAGAGCAGAGGAGTGAAGAGAAAGCAAGGCAATTTTTCTCACCAAATTTTCCAGAATTCGTAACGATCACAATATCATCTGTATCACAGCAATGTTCAATCGCTTTAGCAAAAGCTTGACCATCATTAGCAAAAACCAAACCTGGTGTTAGAACATCAAACACATGTTTGAGCTTGCCAAAATCTTTAGAAATAAGTGAATAGGCAGGAGAAATTGCGGAGAATGGAATCCCTGCAAGCATTGCTCCCATTGACAAAGTAAGATGCTCTAGATCATTCCCAGATAGAATGACAATAGGACGTTCAGTTGAAAGATGTGAATATTGTTTCAAACTTTGTGCAATACGCCATGCTCGATCTAATGTTTCTGCGTATGTAAGCTTAATCCATTCATCATCATGACCACGTTTTGCTGCGAATACACGATCGGGATGTGTTTGAGCATATTGAATTAAACGGTCAGTAATTTTTTGTGGGTATGGTTTAAGTTGTTCTTTTGGGGAAATATACAAAGTGCCATTTTTAGATTGAAACTCAATCTCGTGACTGCCTAATTTAACAAATCGCTCAGGATATTTATGCGTATGAACCGTCATATTCGACATTGTTTTCACTCCATGTATTTTTAGCTATTCTTTTCCAACGAAAAGAGCTGACTTCATGTCAACTCTTTGAAATATTCGTTAAATAGGGTAGTGACGAGTTTTGGTTTGCATGGTGATCCAACGCAGCTCAGTGAACTCTGCAACTGAGACTTTACTCCCAAATCGTCCATAACCACTTTGTTTCACGCCACCAAAAGGCATTTGCGCTTCATCATGAACGGTTGCACTATTAATATGACAAATACCTGATTCGATACGTTTAGCAACATCTAGAGCTAGGGATAAATCTTGACTAAAAACTGCTGCAGATAATCCAAATTCTGAGTCATTTGCTAAATCGATTGCTTCATCAACAGTTTTAAAACGTTGAACGGTGCACACAGGACCAAAAGATTCTTCGGCATAAATCTGCATATCTTTAGTGACGTCAACTACGATAGTAGGTTGCATCATAGCACCATCAATGCTCAAACCCAGTGGTAAATATGCACCTTTTTCACGTGCATCTTCAATTAAATTTTTGATTCTTGTTGCAGCTTTTAAACTTTCTAGAACGCCCAGGGGTTCTTGACTCTCAAGTGGATTTCCTGCTCTGATATTCTGAACTTTATTGATCAATTTTTCGATGAATTGGTTTGCAATTTTTTCATCCACAAGAACACGCTCTGTCGACATACAGATCTGTCCCTGATTGAAAAAAGCGCCGAAACTGATGGCATTAACGGCTTCGTCCAGGTCCGCTTGCTCCAATACAATGACCGGTGCTTTGCCACCAAGTTCCAGCAACACTGGTTTGAGGTATTTAGCTGCAGTTTCTGCAATTATTCGACCTACATGCGTTGAACCTGTAAAATTAATTCTTTTAGTCAATGGATGACTGATTAAACGCTCTACAATCTGTGGAGCATCTTGCGGGGCATGAGTAATGACATTGACAACACCATCGCCAATACCTGCTTCATGAAGTACTTCCCCAATTAATCGATGTGTTGCAGGGCAAACTTCAGATGCTTTAAGTACGACTGTATTCCCACAAGCCAGAGGCATCGCTAAGGCACGAGTGGCCAAGATAACAGGAGCATTCCACGGTGCCATACCAACGATGACACCACATGGAACGCGAACACCCATAGCGATATTGCCAGGAACATCTGATGGAATAATATTTCCATCAATTTGTGTAGTCATGGCTGCTGCTTCTCTCAGCATATTGGCAGCAAGATGGACATTAAAGCCATACCACGTCGCAGTTGAACCTATTTCATGTATTGCAGTTTGAATAAACTGTTCAGTTTTTTGATCCATCAAATCTGCAGCTTTAAGCAATTTTAAACGTCGGTCTGTTGGTGATAGAACAGACCAAGTTTTGAATGCTTCATGCGCTGACTCAATTGCACGATCAACATCGCTTAAAGTCGCTGCTGCACTCGTTGATGCGATTGAGCCATTAATTGGACTGATTCTTTCAAAAGTTTGTCCTGAACTTGCTGCAACAGATTGGCCGTGAATAAGTAACTGTACGTTTTGCATGGTGAATGTTTCCTTACATGTCCATCATGACGAAAAAAGTAGATTCTGCTTAAGCAGGACGTTTATAAGTTTGAAGACCTGGTTTGATTGTTTTGTCATCCAAGAATTGCTTCATACCTTGTGCACGACCACCTTCATCATCACGGTAGTTGCATTGATCCAGTTTGGCGTATAAGTAATCTTCGTTTTGCTCCCAAGTCAGCTCACGACAGCGTTTAAAACCATTCTTCGCAGTACGCAGTACAACTGGATTCTTTTCAAGCAAATTATTTGCCAATTCAGTTACTTCTGCACGTAATTGTGCAAGTGGAACGCTCTTGTTTACTAAGCCCATATTTGCAGCTTCAACACCAGAGAAGGTTTTGCCTGTCATGATGTAGTACATAGAAGCACGATGACCAACTGTATCAGCCATAGCTTTGCTCACTAAGTTACCTGGAGGAATTCCCCAATTCACTTCAGACAAGCCAAATGTAGCTTCATCTGCTGCAATGGCTAGATCACATGCGACTAGTGGTGAGAATCCACCACCGAAGCACCAGCCGTTTACCATTGCAATCGTTGGTTTTGAATAAAAACGAAGTAAATGCCATTGCCAACGTGATGCATCACGACGAATTCGTTCTTGGAAAATTTCTGGCTGGCTGTCAACCTCACGGAAGTACTCTTTCAAGTCCATACCTGCTGTCCAAGAATCCCCAGCACCAGTGAGTACCAAAACACCTGCTTCTGGATCGAGTTCAAGCGTTTCAAGTACATCAATCATTTCTTTATTTAAGGTTGGACTCATCGCATTTTTCTTTTCTGGGCGATTTAAAGTGACCCAAGCAATGCCAGCTTCAACTTTTACATCAACAGTGGACCAGCGATTTTGATAAGACATGATAAGCTCCTTAGTGTTTGTTTTATGTCCTGTTGGAATTAAGATAATATCAGTTAAACTTACATACAAGTGTTTTTTTGAATTTTTTATATAATTTTTATAATATATTGATATTTAATAAAATAATATTTTAAATGAATTTTATTTAAAAAAAATATTGATTATTTTATAAGTTTGGGTGATATTTTTTAAGTTGCCTGGACGGAGGCAATACATAGGATGTGTATTTTTTTAAAAGTATTTTAAAAGCTCTAAAAGGGACAATAAAAAATGGAACAAAGTGTAAGTAGTAAGACTAAAGCTACGCTTACACTCGTACTGTGTTTCGCTATCGCTGTATTTGAAGGTTTCGATCTTCAATCAATGGGCGTAGCAGCACCACGGATGCGAGCAGAGTTTGGCTTAGATAATACTCAAATGGCATGGGCATTTAGCGCGGCAATCTTGGGTACTTTACCTGGTGCATTATTAGGAGGTCGTTTCGCTGATAAAATTGGGCGTAAGGCAGTTCTATTGACCAGTATTTTAATTTTTGGAGTGATGTCAGTTCTAACGGCATATGCTTCTGATTATACACTGCTTTTAATCATTCGTTTCTTGACTGGCTTAGGGATGGGTGGCGCTTTACCAATGATGATCACCATGGCATCTGAGGCAGTATCAGAGAAACATAAAGGCATTGCAGTCAGTATTATGTATAGCGGTATTCCATTTGGTGGAATGTTGACATCATTCGTGGCAATGGGTTTAGCTGGTGATGCGCAATGGAGACATATCTTCTACATTGGTGGCTTCGCGCCAATTCTTTTAATCCCTTTGCTAATGAAATATTTGCCAGAGTCTAAAGACTATTTAACAGCGACGAAGAATAAAACTTCTACCCCATTCTTTGAAGTGTTGTTTGCAAAAGAACGGCGTTTTTCCACGATTCAAATTTGGATCAGTTTTTTCTTTACGTTAGTTGTTTTATATTTTTTACTCAACTGGTTGCCACTATTGATGGGTGCACAAGGTTTAGGAAAAACAGAAGCGAACTATGTTCAAATTGGTTACAACATCGGTGGTATCTTCGGGTCGATTCTCATGGGAACTTTACTTGATAAGATTCGCATGAGTACTGTAATTAAATTTA
>NZ_JFYL01000082.1 GCF_000632455.1 Acinetobacter sp. Ver3 | reverse complement strand
ACTCATCACGCTTTAAAAAATATTCAACAGTGCTATGCCCAAGTCTTATTATTAGAAATATTTAATACTCACCAAATTCGTCCTTCTGAGATCTACGCGCTCTATCAATGCACAGCGGATTGGGCACAATTAGTGCAAGTTTTACCACGCGAAACCGCTTTATCTCGTTACGTCATTGATACCACTAAAGATCATCCGCCAGTTTACAACCGAAAACACCATGAGAGTTTTAAACCAAACATTTTCGTGGCGACACAATCGTTGCTTGAGCATGTCAACTTAACCATTCAAAAGGACAATGAATATTTATCTAAGAAAGAGAAAGCATATTTAACTGCGCCTCTTAAATTTCATGTACAAAATGTTTTAGGCTCGACCATTGAACGCCGACATGAACGTTATGAACATTCCGCTCAGTTACAACTCTGTTTCAGTTTACTTACCGCTCATTATTATCTCTCTAAAACCAAAACTTTTAGCGAAACCTTACGACTAACACCGCCTAAATCAAAATCAGAAGACGAGTTTGCATTTACATATTTAAATGACTACCCAGATGCCTATACAGACAAATCAAACAAGGTTCTAGATAAACAGGCACGTCAAATCCATGCGGCTCAAGTTTTAGATATCAGTTTAAATGGTTATAGCGTACGTTGGTTAGAGGAAGAAGCACCTCCAAATTTAAGAACTGGTGAATTTATCCTGATCAATGAGGGAGTGAACAGCAAATGGAAAGGTGGTGTAATTCGTTGGATCAAACAATCTGTTAAAAAAAGCTATGAACTTGGGCTTGAAGTGATTGGACCCGACATCCACCCTTGCGCCGCAAAAGTTTATACAGATCGAAGTTCTTTTAATTATCATCCATGTTTATTTGTACAAACCTTGAAGATTGATGCTCCACAGCATTCTCTTATTTTGCCAAATTTACAGTTTTTCAAAGAACAACAATCTATTTATTTACGCTTAACTGATCAAGATATCAAAGTAGAATTGATAAAGACCATGCTCATCACACAAAGTTTTGTTCAATTTGAATTTGAATTATTTAATGATGAGCAGCAATATCTGATTGATGAATTTTTACAACATCAAAACCTTGAATCAAATCGTTTTCAAGACGTATGGGAAGCATTGAAGTGAAAAACCTACTTCTATCAACACAATTAAAACAATCTGGAATGCGCTTACTCATTGTCGATGATAACCAGATTCGTTATAACCATATTATCTCTTTACTCGAAAAACGCGAGTACAAGGTAGAAGCAGTACTACTCGATGATCAAGTGAGTCTTGAAAAGCAACTTCATTTAGATTGGGATTTAATTCTGTTTGGTCGCGCCTATGAGCTGACCTTAACTCATTTTCTTCGACTGCTTGCAGATTCTGATAAAGCTTTAACCCCCACACTTTATCTAGCTCCAGAAGCGCTAGAAATGTCTGAAGTAAAACTCATTTCAATGGGCATCTATGATGTTTTAAATATTGATCAACCTGAACAATGTCTACTTAAAATTATAAGAGCATTGGCTTTTAGTCGCTTACAAAAAAATCAGATGCAATTAACGGATGAACTGAAACACAATGTTCAAATTAAACAAAATTGGATCGAAGAGCATAAAAAAGCAGTTGCAATCATAGAAGAAGGGATTGTCGTTGAATGCAACCATGAGTTTACGCATTTATTTGGCTTCAACACGTGTGATGACGTTATTGGATTCCCGCTCATTGATTTAATACAACCTGAGGATATTCAATCTTTTAAAGCACGATTTAAAAAATTAGCTTTCGGTAAATTTGAGTATGGTCCTTTTGAACTAATTTCTCTTAATACACAGTTAACACATCAAAATCCAGTCCAAATTGAATGTAATCCTACAGATCAAAATCAAGTCATTGAAATTACGATTTCAACGCATTTTCAACAGAGTGACCATTCATTTAGTCCTCAACTTGAGACTACACCTCATCAAGTCAATAGAATTGCACCACACACAACATTGGCAAAAATTTTACAACATCTTGAAGAACACCCTGCTCAAGAAAATGCTTTGGTCATCTTCAGCCTAGCCAGTTGTCCAGACTATATCTTGAGTTCTGATTGGGATACTTTTAAAGGCTATTTCGGAAAACTTTCAGATTTTATTCTCGAACAGACCAATGGCGCTGTATTTAAAATTGAAACAGCGCTGTATGCCACTATCATTCAAGCTGAAACGATTGAAGTTCTAAAATCAAGACTCTCTGCGTTACATGCGCTTGAAAAACCTAGACTCGTCAATTTGGGAGATCAAACCTATCAACAGCATGTCAAAATTGGTTATAGCCTTTTCAAACTGTCAGATTTAAATGTAGATAATTTTGAACAGCTCATTGCAAATGCTTATAACACTGCCCTACCCAATTTATTGAGCAATGATGCTGCTTTAGAGACAACGCTTGAAGAAATTGAAGAGATTCATTTTGAAGTTACTCAAGCAGATGAGCCGACCGCTATTCAGTTAAATACACCTTCTTCTGAAGTAGAGCCTGATCATTCAACAGAATTTGTATTTCAAGCAATTGAAGAACCTGTACAGTCAGACGAAGTTCACGGCGATATCCTAGTACATCTTCGTAAAGTTCTTGAACGCGATCAAATTACGCTAAAGTTCCAACAAATCTATGATAAAGAAGACACTAGTCTTAATACCTATGAAGTAAGCAGCGGGTTTATTTTTGAAAACCAATGGATTCAATTAGACGATATTGAAGAATTGGTAGATGACCCTGAGTTGTCTATTAAAATTGACCGATGGATTTTGGTTGAAGCAGCGAAGCAACTGCACAATTTTTTAACACAATATCCTGAAGCTAAACTGATTATTAATTTACGACACCATGTTCTTTTAAAGCATCATCAATTGGCAGAATTAATTTCAAAACTGCTCATGATTGTAGGAGCAAAAGCACCTCAACCACTGATTTTACAGTTTAAAGAAAAATACATTGCTCAACATTTAAATGAAATTCTGCCTGCGATTGAGGTATTGAGAGCACAAGGTGCAGATATTGCCGTTTGCGAGTTTGGATTAAGTAAATGTAGCAATCTCATTCTCAAAGTTGCCAATATTCAGAATTTCACGCTGCATGAAGAATTCACAGATGATTTAAATACTGAAGAAGGTATTGAACGTTTTAAACAGGCGATTGAATACTTTAATACTCATCGATCAGTCAATTTATTACTCAAAAATCTCAATGATATGAATAGCTTTGCCAACGCGTGGAATGTCGACGTGAGATTTTTACAAGGTGATTATTACCAGCGTAAATTGGATCAGCTCATGAATGTTCAAGATCAAAGTTAATTCCATATTTTGGACATAAAAAAACAGGCTGAACGCCTGTTTTTTTATTTTGGGTATTAACGTTTGATAGAACGTGACATACCAGCAAAACGTTGTTTGAACTTGTCGATACGACCGCCAGTGTCAACGTTCTTTTGCTTACCAGTGTAGAATGGGTGGCAAGCTGAGCATACGTCTAGGTAAAGTGTTTCTTTACCAACAGCTGAACGAGTTTCGATTACGTTACCGCAAGAGCAAGTAGCAACTAATTTTTCGTATTTTGGGTGAATATCGGCGCGCATGGTCGATTCTCCATAGAGTTAAGAAGGCTTTAGCTGTCATCGCAATTGATCACTCTCTTCATCCATTACAACAGACGCAGAGGAAAGGCTGAAATACAGCAGATCAACACCACAACAGACCATTCTTTTGGCCCACCGAGACGGCTTCCGTCAGAGCTAAGCACAACAAGTGGACGACATTATACGCCACTTTATTTCAGATAGCGAATTATTCCTTTAAGACTTTTCAATTTGCTTGGACCAATGATTTGCAATAATTCCGCACACCATTAATTGGATTTGATGGAAAATCATAATTGGCAATATGATCATCCCCATAGGTTGTCCAATGAAAAGAATTTGCGCCATAGGCACTCCACTTGCGAGTGTTTTCTTAGAACCACAAAAAAATACAGCAATTTGATCGGCACGATTAAATCCAAACCACTTTGGGGCGTGATAGGCTAAAAGCATAATCAAGGTCAGAAGCACAGAGCATGCAATAATTAACCACATTAAGGTCACCCCACTGACTTCATTCCATAGACCTGCTACGACTGCACTACTGAATGCGCCATACACCACCAAAAGAATTGAGCCTTGATCAAAAGTTTTGACAATACTCGGGGCTTTTTGTATCAGAGGAAAAACAATAGGACGCAATAATTGTCCCAAAATAAATGGAACCAATAACAGCAGAATAATTTTGAGGATCGCACTGGTTGGATTAAACCCATGATCAGACTGGCCTAAAATAAATAAGGTCACTAATATAGGTGTGATAAACATACCAATAATATTAGAGAATGAAGCACTACACACAGCACTTGCGACATTACCACCTGCTACTGAAGTAAATGCAATAGAAGACTGAACTGTTGAGGGTAAGAAGCACATAAACAAGAAGCCCCAATACAGTTCTTGCCCAAGTAGCGGTAGCAATACAGGTTTAGCCATCAACCCTAGAATTGGGAAAACTGCAAACGTCAGTGCAAAGACCAAACTGTGTAATTGCCAATGTTTAATGCCTTGAATCACCGCTTCACGTGATAACTTTGCACCATGTAAAAAAAATAGGATTGCAATTGCAATCGTGGTGAAATAAGAAAAAAAGTGAGCAGCAACACCTGAAATTGGCATCGCTGACGCTAAAATCACCATAACAAACAGCAATATCGTGAAACGATCTAACGCTAAGAGCTTTAGCACCCCATATCCCTCTTTTTATTCTATCTGAATTGAAAATAAGCCCAATACTCATCGATTGGGCTTATCTTTAAAATTTTACTCACAAATCAGCGAGTGAAATTTAATTATTTCTCGCGTTACTGTCTTGTTGAATAAGTTCAATCTTGTAACCATCTGGATCTTCCACAAAAGCGATTACGGTTACGCCGCCTTTCATTGGTCCAGCTTCACGGACAACGTTACCACCACGTGCTTTGATTTCTTCACACGCTTTATACGCATCATCCACTGCGATCGCAATATGACCATACGCATTACCAAGCTCATAGCTGTCTGTATCCCAGTTATGCGTTAGCTCAAGAACAGTATTGTTTTCTTCATCACCATAACCCACAAAGGCTAAAGTGAATCGACCTTCTTCATAATCGCGTTTACGAAGCAAAGTCATACCGAGTACTTCAGTATAGAACGACAATGAACGCTCTAAATTGCCTACACGTAACATGGTATGTAACATTCGCATAAAATTTACCTATTGATTGAAAGATGTACTTTTCAACTGATTTAACAATTTCGCCACCCAAATAACAAGTAACAAAATAGGTAAACCCATTAAAAAAGTCATAAAGAAGAATGATGAATAACCGAAGTTTGTCACTATTGTACCTGAATAGCCACCAATCATCTTTGGAAGTAATAACATCAATGAACTAAAAATTGCATATTGCATTGCTGTAAATGAAACGCTAGTCAAACTTGATAGGAACGCAATAAATACTGCACCAGCAAGTCCTGATGCGAGATTGTCAAATACAATGCCCATCACCAGCCACACCTTGCTATAAGGGACAACCACTTTACCTTTGAGTTCGACTATTTGATCACTATCAACTTGAACAGCTGGAAGATCAGATAAAGTTATACGTGACTTCGGTTGGATCGTTGAAACTGTTTTATAAATATGATCTTGGGTTAATTCATGCGCCTGATCTGCATGCTGCACAACCGCTTGCACCGTAAATTTAGTGTGGTCTTTTAGACTGTCTCCCGGGACGACCACGCTCCAATTATTTTGATCCAACTTCGCAGGTATCACTTGCTGATTTGAAATACGAATATTCAGTGTTTGTAGTGTGCTGTCAGCTTTTAAGTTCGAGAGTTGACCGCGAATAATGACATCCTTGCTTAACTCATCTTGGTAGAGAACATTATCCCCTCCAATGGCTTGGATGAAAATCTGAGAATCATCTTGACTCGAATAGCGTTGAAGCGGGATTTCAACATTCAGGGCTTTATCATAACCATCAGGGGTGGATAACACTTGAATACTATTATGTTCAGCAAAATTAGATGCAGGGAGCTTTAAAGACCAGTTCCCCACTTCATCGGGAGTCACTTGATGCTGTTGACCTCCCATTTGTACCAAGACTTGATTCATCGTTGGTCCAGATTTTACGAGCCCCACAAAGATGAGATTGGTCGTGCTGGCAACAATTGCGCCCACCAACATCATTTTCATAATGTTATAACGCTGAGCTAATAAGCCTCCAAGGAAGCCACCTAAAATTACAAAAAAAATGGCGAAAAACTTGTTAAACCAAGCGATTTCTTCTTTATCAAAATTCAAATCAAGATAAAAAAGATTGGCGACCACCCCAGCGACAATATCTGAAATTCGATAAAAACCAATGAGTAATAAAATAGCTAACGCAACTTTCAAACCATAACGTTTGAAGAAATCTAAAATCGGTGATAGCCATGTCTCGACGACTATTTTTTCATCAATGAGTTTTGCTCGGGTTAATCCAAATACGACCAACACAGCCAACGCCACACTCGCGAAGAAACGTAAAACTTGCCCAATAAATGACAGAAAATTACCATCGATATTTAACTGTGAAATCCAAGCACCAAATTGGAGAAACCCACAAACGAAGACTACTGTTGAAATCACAAAGACGATAAATAACTGAAAATAATCCTTTACTTGATATTGATGAGGTTCTTGATTTACTACTGGTTCATGAATCACTAAGGTCGTCACAATCCCGACCATCATCAATCCAGCCATGAGTAAATAGGTAGACTGCCACGCCTCATAAATATAGTTACCCATGGCTGTACCAAGTGATGCAGCGAAGAGTAATGCACCGAGCTGAGTTACAATGGTCGCAATTCGATAACCTGCGTTATAGGTCGAAGCCATAACCGTCTGAACACTCGTATCTTGTGTCAACTCAATACGATAAGCATCCACGATAATATCTTGTGTCGCTGATGAGAATCCTAGAAAGATTGCGGATATCGCCATGAACGTTAAACTTGAAAATGGCCCTACACTTCCTCCATGAATACTCGGATCAGTAAATGCCATTGAACAAATAGCAATTGCGACCAAAATCTGAGAAACCAATAACCACCCTCGTCGTTTACCCAATTTCCTTGTTAAATAAGGCAATGGTAATCGGTCAATCAAAGGTGCCCAAATGAACTTGAAGGCATAAGCTAAGGCTGCCCATGAAAACATGGTAATGGTACTACGCTGAATACCGGCTTCACTCAACCAGAAAGATAGAGTTGAAAAAATCAGAAAAATTGGGATACCTGATGAGAAACCCAAAAAAAGCATAATGATCGCGCGTCGATCAAGAAAGGCTTTAAATGCCGAAGTCCATCCAGCTGATTCTGGTGACGAAGATTGTGATGTCATTGCGTTGTTATTTTCAGTGAAAAGTACTCTCGCTATTCAACTCTGTAATGCGCTTGGTTTCAATATAATTTACGCAAACTTCACCGAGTATTTCATCAATTTGATCTATCTCAACTTGATATTTTTGGCTAAACCTGTATACCTTAAACTATCAAATGTAAATTATAGTTTTGGATTTCACCTGTGACCCAGAGACACGATCAAATTAGTTCCACCGCAGTAGCTTTAACCACGACATCCACAAACTTAGAACAAAACTCGCAAAACAAGCTCCTATCCGTATTTGAACTTGAAGCCACGCAAAACACCTTGAATGCAACAGCACTCAAACCAGAACAACTGACGCATATTCCAAATTATGACAATATTCCTGCGTCTACAAAACGTATCAAGCCTCTTAATAATTTTTTAGGACAAGATCGTGCTAAAGCATCTGTAGAAGCAGGCATTGCCCTTCCATACTCAGGCTATAACATCTTTGCTGTGGGTACGGCAGGGTTGGGTAAACGCACCATGATCAAGCGCTTACTCCAACAACATGCCAAAGATATGCCTACACCGGATGATTGGGTTTATGTATACAACTTCAAAAATGCACGCAACCCAATTGCGCTTAACTTTCCTGCAGGACAAGGCGCAAAGTTTCAAAGTACGCTACATCAAACATGGCAAACTATTTTCAAACAGCTCGAACGTCGTTTTAGTGCTGAAACGTATCACAATCGGATTGAAAAAATTCGTTTAACGACAGGTCATGAACAACAACAAGCTTTGATTGAGCTCACCAAAGAAGGTGAAGAGCTTGATTTAAAGTTGATCAGTCGTAATGAAGAACACTGCTTTATTCCTGTTCATCTTAAAGACAATAAAATTCAAGAAATGTCTCAAGATGACATCAATGCACTGAGTAGCAAAGAACGTTCTGAAATTGCGTCCAATATCCGTTATATGGATAAAAAGCTTGAGCGTTTAGGTTTACAGATTGGTGATCTCGAAGATGAAGCTCGAGATATGGTGTCTGAGTTGAATCGTGACATTGCCAAACAAGTCATTATTCCTCGCATGGAACATATATTAAATAAATTTCCAGATATCAAACATCTTGAACAGTATTTAAAACTATATGCTCAAGATATTATCGACAATGTGGAAACCGTACTGGAACAGGAAGAAATTGATTTTTCACCTGCATTATTTAACCGAGTCCCTGCGCGTTATCAAGCAAATTTAGTCATTAGCAACAAGCCAAATTCTGGGGCACCAGTCATCTTTGAAGATTTCCCCACACATTACAACTTACTCGGTCATGTTGAACAATTAACGCAAAATGGCACTATCAGCACTGATTTTACATTAATACGACCTGGTGCACTGCATCGTGCCAATGGTGGTTTTTTAATGCTTGAGGCTGAGCAGCTTTTAGAGCAACCTTACGCATGGCAAGGACTCAAACGAGCGATTAAGTCTGGTCAAATTAAACTCTCATCTCTAGAGCACATGCTAACGCTGACGGGCAGCATTTCAATTGAGCCAGCATCGATTCCATTACAATTGAAAGTCATTTTAATGGCTGAACCAGAAATCTATTATGAGATTCTGGAGGTGGAGCCTGAGTTAGGAAGTATCTTTAAAATTCGAGCTGATTTTACTGACACATTACAACGTAATGACGAAAATGAACAAGCTTATATGCATTTGATTGCAGACTATGTTCAATCTTCTAAACTGCTTCCATTTGATCGTTCTGCCTTGGCTGCTTTACTGACCGACTCAAGTCGTCAAGCAGAGGATCAGAGTTCGTTGTCACTACATGCCTTAACTTTAGGTGATCTGATTCATGAATCTCATCACCATGCATCTAAATCTAATGCAACTATGGTGACAGCAGAACATATCGGCACTGCGCTCAAACACCGCCAATATCGTCTAGGTTACTTACGAGAGTTGTACTGGCAAGATTTATCTCGTGGTACACAGCTTATCGAAACGCGTGGTCATCGACTCGGTCAGATTAATGCTTTGTCCGTAATTCACTACGCAGATGTCGAGTTTGGCTTACCATCACGATTGACTGCTTCAGTGTATCAAGGTGGAGGCGATATTTTAGATATCGAACGTAGCGTGGAGTTAGGCGGTTCACTTCATGCTAAAGGTGTATTGTTAATGTCATCGTTCTTGAAAGCACATTTCGGACGTGAACAAACCTTGCACTTCTCTGCCGCTTTGGCTTTTGAACAAAGTTATGGTCAAGTCGATGGTGATAGTGCAACCGTTGCAGAACTCTCCGCTTTAATTTCTGCGATCAGCCAACTGCCGATTGATCAGTCATGGGCGATTACGGGTTCAATGAATCAACTGGGTCAAGTACAACCGATTGGTGGCGTCAATGCCAAAATCGAAGGTTTCTTTGATGCATGTAAACTTCAAGGTTTAACAGGCAAACAAGGTGTCATTATTCCACGTCAAAATATGCAGCATCTAATGTTACGTCAAGATGTGATTGATGCTGTCGAGGCAGGTCAATTCCATATTCATGCCATTAACACAATTGATCAAGCACTTGAAATTCTCATGGCTCGCCCTGTCGGAGAATTAAATAAAAAAGGTCGCTATACCAAAGGATCAATCTATGCTGCCGTCATGGAGCAGCTAGAATATTGGCAAGCCATTGAAGATGGTGCTGAAATTGAAGAAGAGCCAAAGAAAAAGAAAAAAAAGAAGAAAAAAGAACAAAGCTAAAAAAGATAAAGCGATCAATGCTGAAGAACAACCTTCTCAACTCGCTGATGAGACTTCAAACTAATTTGAAGTTTTCAAAATAAAAAAAGCACCCATCGGTGCTTTTTTTATTGCGCTTAAATTAAGCTTCAGGCGCTGGGCTATATTGTTCCACGAGCGTTTTTAATTCGCCTGTTTGGAACATTTCTAGCATAATATCACTACCACCGATCAACTCACCATTGATCCATAATTGTGGGAATGTTGGCCAATTTGCAATTTGTGGCAAAGTCGCACGAATGTCTTGGTTTTCAAGAATATTTACATAAGCAAATGGGCGACCAATTTGGCTCAATGCTTCAACTGCACGTGCAGAGAAACCACATTGTGGGAACTGTGGT
>NZ_JFYL01000081.1 GCF_000632455.1 Acinetobacter sp. Ver3 | reverse complement strand
AAATTTATTACATCACACGACTATTTTCACAATTTTGAACGCGATATCTTTAAGCGAATTTTTTCTAATAAAAAAATGAATGAACGACTTTAATCATCCTATTTATATTATCGGCGCTGGTGTTGCAGGATTAAGTTGTGCTCAGCATTTAAAATCAGCAGGATTTAATGTTGTTGTTTTAGAAGCACGTGATCGTATAGGTGGGAGAATACATACACAAAACATTGATGGTCATTGTTTTGACCTTGGTGCATCATGGATACATGGTATTGATAATAATCCGTTATGGAAAATTGCAGAGTCCAATCGGATAAGTACTCAAGTTTTTAATTATGATCAAGTGGATTATTTTCATGCCAATGGTCAGCCATTTACCGAACAAGAGAGCTTAGAATTTGAAAAATGCCTTCGTGATGTTCAGAAGGTTTTTCTAAATACATCAATAGAGCAGGATATCTCAGCTTTTGAGCAACTTGAGAATGTTTTAGGAACGATACGTTTTCAACTTCATTATTTTGATCGAGACGTCATCACACAAAAAATTAAGCAGTATTACTCAAGGCTTGCCCATGATCCTTTTGCGACTGATTTAGAGCAATTAGCCCATAATTTTATGGATTTTGAAGGCTACTTCTCAGGTGATGAAGTGATATTTCCAAAAGGTTATGAACAGATTGTTAAAGTTTTGGCTGCTGATTTAGAGATTCATACGAATGCAGATATTGTTGAAATCGTTCATGACTCTCATCAAGTGCAGATAAAAACAGCATGTGGACAGCATCACATAGGTTCTCAAGTTGTGGTGACTGTTCCACTCGGTATTTTAAAGCAAGATAAAATTAAGTTTGAGCCGCCTTTGCCTAGTGGATTAGTCCAATCGATTCAAAAGATGGGTTTTGGATCTTTCAATAAAATATTTATACAATTTTCAAAAGCTCTAGAATTTAATGGGAATGCACTTAAACACAATACGGCATTTTTTGGGGATGAGCGTGAGCTGTATAGTATTTTAGATTTTAGTCGTTTATATAATAAACCGACTTATCTACTTCTCGTTGGAGGTACAAAGTCAGAATGGGTTGATCAAGCAACGGATCAACAGGTGCATGAATATATCAAGAAAATATTGAAGATTTGCATTCAATCCAATGAAATTCAAAATATTATAATTACTCGCTGGGGGAGTGATCCGTTTAGTTTAGGTTCATTTAGTTTTCCAAAAGTCGGACACACTAAAGATGATGTAGAGATCTTCAAAAAGGAGCATCCAGCGCAAGTATATTTTGCAGGTGAACATTGTCATACCGATTATGCAGGTACTGTGCATGGTGCATATCTGTCAGGTCGTGATACTGCTAATTTAATTATTCGTAATGGCTCAAATATAAAGCTGTAACTGATGTACAGTTACAGCTTTATTTAGTTAGTATGAGTGAGTTGAGAAATTAACCTGAACTCACATTAATACATGTCCATATTCTTCGCGGAGTTTTCTTTTTAGCATTTTTCCAGTGCCGCTAAGCGGTATGGCATCGACAAAAATCACTTTATCTGGAGTTTGCCATTTAGCAATTTTATCAGCATAGTAATCCATGAGTTGTTGTTCAGTGATTTGGCTATCAGGATGTTTAACGGCGATTAAGACAGGTCTTTCATCCCATTTTGGATGTTGTGCTGCGATGACTGCAGCCATCGCAATTTCTGGGTGACCCATTGCGATATTTTCAAGCTCTACAGAAGAGATCCATTCTCCACCAGATTTAATCAAGTCTTTGGCACGATCACTAATATGCAGATAACCATCTGCATCTATGGATGCAATATCTCCAGTATCAAACCATCCATCACTGGTCAATGGTGAGTCGGACTGACCAAAGTATTTGTCAACAATCCAATGTCCTTTGATTTGTAAATTACCAATAGTCTCACCATCATGTGGAACAAGATCGGTTCCTCTTTCTTCAGACACTAAACGAATACTGACTCCAAATGGTGGGCGACCTTGGGAAAGACGTAGTTTTGCTTGTTGATCCTGAGAAAGTTGTTTATGTTTAGCTTTGAATTGATTGGCAGTGCCAAGTGGACTAGCTTCAGTCATCCCCCAAGCATGTATGGTTTCACAATCATATACATCACGGAATGTCGCTAACATGCTTGGTGGGCAAGCCGAGCCACCAATGACATTACGTTTTAAAGAGGTCAGTGAACTGTTCATTGCTTTTGCAGCGACCAATAAGCTTTGCCAAATGGTAGGAACACCAAGTGCAACAGTCACTTCATATTGATCAATGAGTTTAACTAGACTCTCACCATCAAGACCCGGCCCTGGTAATATAATTGAAGCACCTACCATCGCTGCGGCATAAGGTGTTCCCCACGCATGAACGTGAAACATCGGAACTACAGGTAAAATAATGTCTTTGGCTGACAGATTGAGTGAGTCAGGTAAGCTGGCCGCTAAACTGTGAAGAACAGTTGAGCGATGAGAATAGAGAGCACCTTTAGGATTGCCTGTTGTTCCAGAGGTATAACATAGTGAACTAGCAGTGGTTTCATCAAATTCAGGCCATGTATATTCTGCAGTTTGACCCGCAATTAAATCATCGTAGAACAAGACTTCGGGTAAGGCTTGACGAATCTTTTCATCAGGTGCATCTAAGCAGATGAAATGTTGCACCAGTGGAATATGTGCTTTTATTCCTGTAATCAAAGGTAGGAATGTTTTATCAAAAATAATCGCTTTATCTTGTGCATCATTAATAATGAAAATCAGTTGTTCTGGAAATAATCTTGGGTTAATGGTGTGACAGATTAAACCACTACCAGAAATAGCATACCAAGCCTCTAAATGACGATGATTGTTCCAAGCTAATGTTGCAATACAATCGCCGTGAATGAGTTTAAGTTCATTTAATGCCTTTGCACCACGTTTAGCATTATCCGATACATCGCCCCAATTGGTTTCGTAAAGTGAGCCATCGGTGTTTTTTGAAACGATCAGGGTGTCTTTATGAAATTCAGCAGCATGTTCTAGTAAACTGCTGATTAATAAAGGTTGAAACATCATACGTCCGTGCATGCAAAGCTCCTGCTATTGATCATTTAAGTTTTTATTTTGAGTTGATTGTATTTATGTAAGGTGAGTGCTCACGATTAACGTAACACTCACTGATGACCTAGAAATACACTAAATTATGCAGTCAGTAAAGAACCAACTAATTTACGGATTGAAACCAAAGGTTTACGCTCTGGAATGATGACACCAGCAGTTTTAAGGTCTGACACGAGTTCAGCGCGGAAGTCATTATAGTCAACCTCTGCTGCATGACGTTGACCGCCTTCAAAGTTGTAATGTGGATGATCTAACTCATGCTGAATCGCTTTTTTCATATCAGCAGGACGTTTATATTTTCCTAAGATTTCCTGACATGCCAAATTGGCTTGGTGATCTGAAATTGGCCAAATACAACCTAGTGGCTGGAATAAACCAATGAAATAAAGATT
Source organism: Acinetobacter sp. Ver3 (assembly GCF_000632455.1). GTDB lineage: Bacteria > Pseudomonadota > Gammaproteobacteria > Pseudomonadales > Moraxellaceae > Acinetobacter. Next base: position 7,237 of record NZ_JFYL01000081.1, on the reverse strand, counting down.
GTCATGTTCTGCATGCATCATTTTACGGTAAAGCGGTAATTTTTCAGCATGTTGGAAATCTATAAAATCTTTATCGAAGAAAGGGAAGACGGTCCAGAAACCAGTACAACAACAAATAATATCAAACTCTTGTTGAGTACCATCGACGAATTCTACAATTTTATCATTGAGACGCTTGATCGCTGGTTTTGGTTTGATTTTACCGTGACGCACATAGTCAATGAAGTCAGAGTTCGCCGTTGGATGTTGTGTCAGCATCGGTTTGTCATTTACAGGCAAGCCAAAATCTGCGTAATTTCCACTGAATGCTTTTACCAATTTGGTCAGAATTTTTTGGCGCATTTTGGGCGGAAGTTTTTCCATTGACTTGACGAGTATGTCTGCGGGATGTCCAAACATAAATTTTGGAACAAACCATTGTGGACTGCGCATCGATATATACACATCTTTTGAGACACGTGCTGATTCTACGGCAACATCACAGCCTGAATTACCTGCACCAATGACTAAAATTTTCTTTCCACGCCAGTCGTCATTTACACCTTTAAAATCATGTGAATGCATCCACTTGCCAGTAAATTCACCTTCATACTCAGGGTATTTCGGTTTCCAGTGATGACCATTTGCAACCATTAAATAGTCATATATTTTCTGTTGTTCTTTACCTTGATCATCGGTGTAATCCACCACCCATTTTTTATTTTCATTTTTATGAATATGGTGAATAGTGTGATGAAATTTAATCTTGTCATATACACCAAAATGTTTGGCATAATTTTCAAAATACTGCTGTAGATGATCGTGTCGTGGATAGTCAGGATAACTGTCTGGCATTGGATAATCTTCATATTCAGACATTGTACGCGAGCTAATAATGTGTGTATTCTCATAGACTGAAGAATGACCAGTTTTAGAATTAAACACCCAATTCCCACCGACTTTGTCATTTTTCTCGAAGATATCGTATGCAATACCATTTTGTTGACAATTTTTAGCAGCCGTAATTCCTGACGGACCTGCACCAATGATACAGACTGTGTTCATATTCATATCCTTGAATGATGTTCTTTTTATTCATAACCAACTATAGTTGGTTTTATGACTATAATCGATTTATTTTTAAACAGCAAGACAGGGGATTTGTTTAAATGCTTTTTGATGAAATTAAGCTTCCTGTACAAAAAAGAAGTAAAGCAAGGTTGGAACTTGTACTAGAAACAACAAAGAAAATATTAGAAGAACAAGGCATCAATCACTGTACTATTCCCGAAATTGCAGCACAGTCCGATCTTCCTAAGATTACGATTTATCAATACTTTCCAACAGTTAATCATTTGTTCAGCATATTGGTGAAACGTTATTTAGATGAACTGCAGGCCTATGTTTTGTTTAAAAATGAGTGCTATCAAACTTGGTCAACACGTGATATTTGTTTTGATCTAATTTCTAAGGTGGCTGAGTTCTACAATTCAAATCCTGCTGCAAGTATTTTGATTTTGGGTGGGCCAGTACATGTTGACGGTTTTAATTTACAGGAAATCGTCATTGAGAAGATTGCTCATGATTTACAAGCGGTATTTGAGCAGAAAGTACATCCGCTGAAATTGAATAGAAAAGAGGAAGCGGTGTATTTGGTTGAAATGGTTTTTGCATTAATGAAACACAGCTACTATCAGCATCAACAAGTCACTGATGACATTCTAAAAGAATGCCATTTCATCAGTGAATTTTACTTAAGCAGTAAGGGATATAACTACCAACTTTAAAAGTTTATTTTAGTTTTTCCAAAAAATGTTGATGCGCTGCGATGAGTTGATCAAAAACGGGCGAATGGAATAGATCGAAGTGACCGCAGACGAACTCACGATATTCACCTTGTTTTAGTTTTTGTGCGAGTTTACGTGTTGCTTTGATAGGAATAAGTGAATCTAGTTCCGCACCTGACACAAAAACAGGGCATTGAATTTTATGAACGATCATTGTTGGTCGGTATAAACCAATGGTTGCAACGATTCGAGCTGGTACAGCATTTTTCCAATGCATCCCGTCTGGGATCAGTCGATAATAGGCATCATAGCAATCTTCACCCGCCAAAATGGCAAACCGATCTTTTGCAACTACAGGCATGGTTTTGACTCTACCTATTTTTGCTAGGGCTAAATCTTGTAATGCAATCATGGTTGCAGGCAATAAATATTTTTTCGGATACAGTGTCAAGCTCGCTAAACCATCAACGTGTGGAAAATTAGAGATCACTGCTTTAAAGGTGTGTTCACTTGCTAATGTTAGAACATGCGCACCACTGAACGAATATCCCCATAAAATGATATTTTTTTTCGGGATGTAGAATTGGGTTTGAATATAGTCGATAACGACTTTCCAATCCTGAAGTTGACTATTTTTATCGACAAGATGCTGAACAGGACCACTGCTTAATCCAAAACCAGAATGATCAAATACACATACGTTATATCCCAATTCTGCATAAGCTTCAGCGAAAGAGTTTAAGCCACAGCTTTTTTCTCCACCTAAGCCATGAGCCATAATGATGAGACTAGAATCTTTTGTGATCGGCTCTGGCATATAAAAATCCGCTTGGATTTGATAATTGCCATTCGGAATAAGTAATTCTTGAGTTTGCATTGTGGTTATCCTTAACACTTTTTTATTTTTTAAACCCAACTCAGGTTGGTTTAAGCATATCGTTATGCAGTATAAAAGTCTATTTGATGTCAAATCGTTCAGAAAATTTTAAGCCTGATTAATTTAAATACATTTTTATTCGATGTATTCGTATGAGTTTTTTCTATCGCAAGCAATGTATCGCCTTAATCTTGAGCTATTTCATTTTGGTCAATCTATTTCCAGTACATGGTGCAGTCGACATGAAATTGATTCAATTAGGTTTAAATTCAAAAGGAGTGTTCTATTTAAAAGATGCATTTTGGATGCGTGTAATAGCACATGAATGGGTTAAATATGTACTAATCGCAATGTACTGCAGTATGCTGATATATGCAGTCATGGTTGCTCATCCCAAATCGAGAAATCAACGTTTGGAAACCTCTAAAAATTACATCACAATTTTTGCAGTTGCTCTAATTTCAATTATTTCAATAGCATTGTTCAAATCACAGTCGAACTTGATGTGTCCATGGGATGCAGCTCAACCTCAGGGAATGACAGTTGTCTGGAGTCTCAGTAGTAAAGTTGGGCATTGTTTTCCTGGAGGTCATGCTTCTGCAGGTTTTGCATTATTGAGTGGGTATTTTGTGTTCAGGAACAAAAAAACAAAATTAGCTCAATTTTACTTATTGAGTGCAATTCTCTTGGGAATGCTTATGGGATGGACCCAAATGCTTAGAGGTGCACATTTTTTGAGTCATAATCTTTGGACAGGTTGGTTGATTTGGATGTTCAATGTCGTAATATTTAGTCTAAAAGATAAGGTTAAATTAGCCTAAGCAATTAATGTAGTTTAATTTCCACTCTCACCAATAAACCACCTAATTGAGGGCTGCGATCAAAGATAAGATTGCCCCCCATACGTTCTACCGCTTTTTCAACAATTGATAAACCTAAGCCACTACCAATTTCTTGATGTTGCTCGACTCGATAAAATCTTTTTTTAATACGTTCATACAGATCTGCTGAAATTCCTGGGCCACTGTCCTCGACTTGAATGATAGCTATATCATTCTCTTGAAATGTCGAAACGTTAATGATGCCATTGGGGGGCGTGTATTTAATCGCATTCTCTATTAAATTGGTTAATATTGAATCTATAGCAGATGAGTAATTTATAATTTGAACGTGTTCGTAACGTTCCATACCTAAATCGATTTCTTTGGTTAAGGCTAAATGAATCAATTGTTCAATAGATTGATAAGCACGTTCATCTAAACGAATACTCACTTTTTTCTCGTTACTGGCATTTAATGAATCCTGTTGAGCGAGATTTAAAAGCTGTCCGACCAAATGCTGAGTTCGGTGTAAACCATTATTCATTTTGATTAACGATTCGTGATGGGGGAGCTCTTTGAGTAAAATTTTAGTTTGAAGATTTAATGCTGTAATTGGTGTTCTTAATTCGTGAGCGGCGTCTGCAATAAATTGTTTTTGTTCTTGTTGGGCATCAGAGATCCTTTGAAATAATTGATTGATCGCTTGAATGCTGGGTACTAGCTCAATAGGGTACTGTTGAGGGTCAATTACGGTCAGCTCATTTGGTTTACGTGTACTTAATTCGGATTTAAATTGCTCAAATGGAGCAAAATTTCTTCTAATTATAAAACCTAAGCCATAAATCGCGAAGGGCATAATGATTAAATAAGGTAAAAACATGTTGATTGCGAGCTCTATGGCTAAAGCTTGTCGAACAGAGTCTTGCTGGCTCACTTGAACTTGAACAGTTTTCAATGGAATCACATAGGTATGCCATTTACCATAATGATTAGTGTGATGATAAAAACCTGACTTAGCGACTGGCTCAACCAACTGTTTAAATTTTTCATGTAAATGTGATTGTTGGTCATAGGCCCAAACATCTACAAATAAATCTTCTTCATGGTACTGTTTTAAATGTGAAAATTTACTCTTTACAGGATCTGGATTAAATTTTGCAACGCGCTCTGCCAGATTTTTCAGCTGAGCATCAAGTATTTCATTTGTTTCTTCTAAAGCTGTTCTATAGGCTGAAAAAACCAATATACATCCCATTACCACACTAAAAATTGAGGTAAATACAACAAGTTGCTTTTGTAAAGAGTAGGGTTGCGTCATTTATCAATTCTTGTTTTATGGTGTAGGCTGACCTAGCCGATAACCTAATCCTCGCACATTACGTATAAAATTTTTACCTAATTTTGAGCGTATGCGATGAATATAGACTTCAATGGTATTACTGCTGATTTCATTTTCAATATCATACAGTTTTTCTTCAAGATTAGACTTCGAAAAAATCTTATTTGGATAAGTTAAGAGTGGAATTAATAAAGCCCACTCACGGTTTGAAAACTCAACCGTCTGATTTTCAAAACTCGCGATATGTTGTTCAAGATCTAACCTGAGTCCGCCAAATTCTAAAAATTTTTTTATCTGAGATGTATTTTGTTGAGATGTACGTCTGATTATGGCGTGAATACGCGCTAATAACTCCTCAAACTCGTATGGTTTTACTAGATAATCATCAGCACCTTGATTTAATCCATCTATACGGTGCTGAAGTTGATCTCTTGCTGAAATAATGAGTACAGGAATTGAAGGAAATAGTGAGCGAAGATGTTTGAGTACTTGCATTCCATCCATCATAGGTAATCCAAGATCGAGCAGCACTAAATCAAATGCTTGTTGATTTAATTGTTTTAAGCCATCGATGCCATTATTGACCCAGACTACTTCAAATGATTGATATTGGAGCAACTTTTGAGATGACTCTGCAATCATAAAGTCATCTTCAATCATCAGGATTTTATTCATATTAGGCTCTGTTCTGTAATTGAGGTTTGCATTGTTGGCTGAGGTCTAATGTGGGTTGTAATGTTGTAGTATGAATATTCAATAAACTTAGCATGGTGTGAAAGACATTGTCTTGGCTAAGTACATCATTTTTCTGAGATTCAATGCATCGTACAGTTGACGCTTGATGTTTTCGCCATGCTGTTGAAAACCACATGATCATCGGCACATGAGTTTGTTGTGATGGTGCAATTTGATAAGGCGCGCCGTGTAAATACATTCCATGTTCACCCGTGGATTCACCATGATCTGATAAATACCATAAAGCGGATTGAAATTGAGTTTGTTTGTTTAATAAATTGATTGTCGAAGCGAGAATATGGTCTGTATATACAATTGAATTATCATACGTATTGATCAGAGCTTGTTGACTACATCCCTGAATTGCGCTGGTGTTACAGGTCGGCTGAAAGGGTGTGTATTGATGAGTGGACCGTTTATAGTAAGCTGGGCCGTGACTTCCCATTTGATGGAGTACGATAAGTCTTGGCGTTTTATCATTTTTGGGAATGGCTTGAATATAGGCATTAAGGCTATCAATCAATATTTCATCTTTACATTCACCCTTAGAATCGCACCATTGCTTACGAATAGATTCGGGAATTTCATAACGCTCAACCCGATTACAAACCTCTTTGCATCCTGAATTGTTATTGATCCACGTGACTTTGTAGCCCGCACGTTGAATAATATCGAGTAAGTTCTCCCGTTGTCTTGCGACTTTTTCTGTATATGCTTGTCGAGTCATACCAGAAAATAAACAAGGTACGGACACCGCTGTTGCAGTACCACAGGAACTGACATTACGAAAATTGATTATATTTAATTTGCGTAATTCTGGATTTGTAGCTCGATCATATCCATTCAACTGAAAACTTTCTGCACGTGCTGTTTCTCCTATCACTAAAACCATCAATTTTGGAGTTTGATGGGTCGCCGTTTGAATAAATTGGTGTGCATCACGTCCGTAGGGGTGAATAGTCGTATTTTTGGGAGGTTGAAGATGTTTATAATAACTGAAGGATGCTGCAACGACATTTTGAGGGCTGATCATCCCTTTCAACTCTCTGTTTTCTCTAAAAATAGCAGCATAGTCAACATAATATAAATAAGCACAACCAAACACTAAAACTAAACTGATCGCACTGTATAACATTTTCCTGCAAAGAGTATGAGAAAACGTTGATTTTTTGATATTCACCCAATAAATAAAATAAAGAGGAACCAAAATAAAAAATACGACCCAAACAATTAATCTTATATTTATCAGATCAAATGCTTCAGTCGTATTGGTTTGCATCATATTTTGAATCTGATCAGCATTGATAATAATGCCTAAATTATTTACAAAATATGCGGACATACCGCCTATTACAATCCAAATACCTGCAAATATCTTTACGTTCGATCTCCAATGAATAAGATTGAAAATAAAAAAATAAGCGGCTGTGATTAAGACAGATGAACCTATTAAAAAAAGAATTGCTGGATAACCTTGATAAGGTGTGAGTGAAGTAAGTTGTTTGTAGAACGCAATATTTAAACCAATGCCAACCCATATTGAGAGTACTAAATTGAATAGTGGTAGGCTTATCGTTGGTTTTTTCCATTGCTGAATGATAGATGTGTAGCGCATACGATGAGTTCTAATATTTAACTACGCTGAGATTAGGTTTTATTTCTTAAAATTTACTGAATAAATGATTGAAGTCTAGGGCAT
>NZ_JFYL01000080.1 GCF_000632455.1 Acinetobacter sp. Ver3 | reverse complement strand
TGTTTTCATATGAAGACATTAATCTTTGTATGGGTCCATCACAAACATGCTTACCCGTATTGGATTGCCAACACACGGCTAAAGCATCTATCGATTGTGAGTTATTTGCTTGTGCAATATTGGATGTACCTAATATTGTAGCGGCTACGGCGAATGATAAACATATTTCCCTATTTAACATTTTTATCCCTTTAATTTAAAAAACTGCATGAAAGTATTTTTTAATAAAGTTGTAAAAAGTTAACAATCCTCAAATTGGGATAGATGATTAAGCATATATTTGTTTAAGTCAGTCAAAATAGAGCAATAAAAACTAGCGTCTTTTTATTGATATCAGAGTTTAATATTCATTTTAAAGTATCGTGTACGACTGATTTTCATGAGTAAGGGAAAATATAAAGATGAAAAAAAACCTTGGCATAAGCCAAGGTTTTTTTGTTCCGAATTCGGAAAACAAATTAACGTTTAGAGAATTGTGGACGTTTACGAGCTTTACGTAAACCAAGTTTCTTACGTTCAACTTCACGAGCATCACGAGTAACGAAACCAGCTTGACGAAGAGCAGGTTTTAAAGTTTCGTCAGCAGCGATCAATGCACGAGTAATACCGTGACGGATTGCGCCAGCTTGACCACCGATACCACCACCAGCAACAGTGATGTAAAGGTCATATTTCTCAGTAGCATCTAAAAGCTCAAGTGGTTGACGTACAACCATACGAGCAGTTTCACGACCGAAGTATTGTTCTAAAGAACGGTTGTTAATAACGAGTTTACCAGTACCAGCAGATAGGAAAACACGTGCAGTTGCGGTCTTACGGCGACCTGTACCATAGTTAGTAGCCATGTGCTGTATCCCTTAGATGTCCAAAACTTGTGGCTGTTGAGCTGTGTGAGGATGCTCAGCACCAGCATACACTTTCATTTTCTTGATCATAGCATAACCAAGAGGACCTTTTGGCAACATGCCTTTTACAGCGCGTTGGAAGATTTCTTCTGGCTTGTGAGCAACTAATTTTTCAAAGTTAGTTTCACGGATACCACCAGGGAAACCAGTGTGGCGATAGTATTTCTTATCAAGTGACTTGTTACCAGTTACTTGAACTTGCTCAGCATTGATAATTACGATGTAATCACCAGTGTCAACGTGAGGAGTATAAGAAGTTTTGTGCTTACCGCGTAAACGACGTGCGATTTCAGTCGCAAGACGACCTAAAGTTTTGCCAGAAGCATCAACAACGTACCAGTCGTGTTGAACTTCAGCTGGCTTAGCGCTGAGAGTTTTCATTAACCACTACCTATTATAGTTGGTTTGGACGGTGGAATCTGTCCAAACAAAAAGGAGAGCGAATTCTAGCGGAAAAACACTAGAACCACAATCAAAATATTAAGATTTCGAGGGGCATATTCTATTTAATTTAGATTGAAAAGTATAGCGGTTTATTTAATCAATTTCTTTTAGAATGAGGAAATAATCATAATAATAGCTCGGAGTTTTGATGAGTTCACAAAATAATAATGATCGTTTCTCTCATTCTGTTCATCATTCAGATTTATCTTCACGCCATGATCAAATTAAAGTGAGTAAAGTGACGAAATTTTTGACCGGATTTTTATTTATTTTTCTCGGAATATATTTAGCGTTAGGCGTGGTGTTTGGCGCTATTTATGGAATCGATGTTTTGAGTGTCATTCTTATATATTCAATGTATGCACATTTTATGATTTTCCCTTGGTTTATTTATTCAATCGGTGGCTTTGGTTTCTTGTGCATTAAAGACTCAGCGTTTTATTCAGTGCGTTCAACGATTGGACGGATTCTTTTGTTAGGTTTGTTCCTCGTTATCGTGATTGTATGTGTATCCGAGATGGCTCATGCAATTGGTCTATTAGATGCAAGATTTCGTATGGATTGGCGCTAAAAGACTCAAAAGAACGATTAAAAAATCAGAGGGCTAAGATTTTACCATTTTGGGATTGTTGAACATCGCACATTCGATCTGTATTAAAATAATAAAAATCCTTGAATGATGATCGTTATGCTTCCTTTGTATGTCACCAGCGGTGAGCCTGCTGGAATTGGTCCTGATATCTGTTTAAGCCTTGCGCAACGTCTGGATGAGCGTCCACTCGTCGTGCTTGCTGATATACAAATGCTCAAGCAACGTGCAGAAATACTTCATCTTGAAGTTGAAGTGATTGAGTATCAAGGGCAACAAACATCGTCAAAAGTGGGTCAGCTTTATGTGGAACATATTCCTTTAAATGAAAGAGTAGTACTGGGTGAGTTAAATGCTCAAAATGCGAGTTATGTCTTAGAGCAACTCCGCCGTTCTGCAGATTATGCGATGTCAGGTAAAAGCGTTGGCGTGGCGACAGCACCTGTACAAAAGTCAGTGATTAATGAGGCAGGTATTCATTTCAGTGGTCACACTGAGTTTTACCAAGAGTTTGCTGGTGTGTTACGCGTGGTCATGATGCTGGCAACCAAAACCTTACGTGTTGCACTTGCAACCACGCACTTACCCCTTCGTGCGGTTGCGGATGCGATTACAGCTGAGCGCTTGCATCAGGTCATCGACATTCTGATTCATGATTTAAAATCAAAATTTAAAATCGAATCTCCCAAAATTTTGGTGTGCGGTTTAAATCCTCATGCAGGTGAAGATGGTTATTTAGGAGTGGAGGAGATCGAAGTGATTAATCCTGTACTTGAACGCTATCGTGCGCAAGGGATAGACATGAGTTTATGTCTGCCTGCAGATACCTTATTTACACCAGAAAATTTAAAAGATGCCGATGCAGTTTTAGCCATGTATCACGATCAGGGATTACCTGTGTTAAAATCGCAAGGATTTGGTGAAGCCATTAATATTACTTTGGGCTTGCCGTTTATTCGCACCTCTGTCGATCATGGCACAGCACTCTCCCTCGCAGGTACTGGACTTGCGAAAAGCTCGAGCTTACAGGTGGCTGTGGACTTAGCGCTCGATTTAGCGCGTCAGTGATCTTGTCTTAATTACACGTTGGAAATCTTTATGTATCAGATTAATGCCTTAAACCCGAAAGATGAAGGGCATCACACGCGTAAGCGTTTTGGTCAAAACTTCTTACATGACCAACGTGTCATTGCCAAAATTGTGCGTTCGGTGAACCCGCGTACTGGTGACAATATTGTTGAAATTGGTCCAGGTCTTGCTGCTTTAACATCGCCTTTAATTGGTGAATGTGATGCTTTGACTGTCATTGAATTAGACCGTGATTTAGCAGCTGGATTACCCGGTCGTGTACCGCATCCTGAACGTTTAACTATTGTGGAAACTGATGCCTTACGCTACGATTTCACTGAACTGTTTGATGGTCGTCCGTTGCGTGTTGTCGGTAACTTACCTTATAACATTTCTACACCTTTGTTATTTCATCTCTTAGAGTTTGGTGACAAAGTCAAAGACATGCACTTCATGTTGCAAAAAGAAGTGGTCGATCGTATTACGGCATCACCAAATACCAAAGAATATGGTCGTTTATCAGTCATGATTCAGTACTACTGTAAACCGACATTCTTGTTTGAAGTGCCACCTGGTTCGTTCAATCCACCACCCAAAGTAACTTCTGCGGTATTTCGCTTAGAGCCGTATGATGTAAAACCAATAGTGGCGAAGAATGAAAAAGCCTTGGCACGTTTAGTCTCCCATGTATTTACACAACGCCGTAAGACACTTCGCAACAGTTTAAAAGGCATGTTGCAAGAGGAAGGATTTGAAAAAGCTGGTGTTGATCCAATGGCGCGTCCGGAAACATTAACACTTGCTCAATTTGTTGCACTTGCAGATCAAATGGTAGATGCATAAATGGCTGGTGAAAACATTCGATATAATTACGTGATTGGTGATGTTCAGGGCTGTTTTGAAGCTTTGAAAATGTTACTCAAGGAAATCAAATTTGATCCTGATCAGGATTTTTTATGGTTTGCGGGTGATTTAGTCGCACGTGGTGAGAACTCGATTGGCGCTTTGCGTTTTATCAAGAAACTGGTCGATCGTGGCGTTGCTGCGACAGTCTTGGGTAATCATGATCTGACATTGTTAGCGGGCGCAAGGGGCATTAAAGAGATTAAAGAGAAAGACAATACTCGTGATGTGATTGATGCGATTGACAGTGATGATTTAATTGACTGGTTACGCAAACAACCCTTATGTTTATGTCCAAATGAAAATATTGTCATTACACATGCGGGTATTCCACATATTTGGACAGTAGAGCAAGTGAAACAGTTTGCTCAAGAGGTTGAAACGGTTATTGCGCATGATGATTTTGATGTTCTGGATACATTTTTGAAAGAAATGTATGGTAAAGAACCTACATTATGGTCAGATGATTTAACAGGATATGAGCGCTTACGATGTATCGTGAATTATCTAACCCGTATGCGTTTGACTGATCCAGAGGGTCGACTTGAATTTAGTTTTAAAGATGCTTTAGATGAGCCGATGCCAGCTGGCTATCAGCCATGGTTTGAATATGAGTCAAAAGCTGCTCAAACTCATCAAGTCATTTTTGGACATTGGGCTGCCTTACAGGGCAAAACAATATCTGCGCATATTCAGAGTGTTGACGGTGGTTGTGTCTGGGGCAATCAATTAATGGCGTATCGTCTTGAAGATCAGCAAATGTTTGCTGTTGATAATCCTATGTTTGCATAGAATCTACTTTTGGTCGTTTTCGTCTAATAAAAAAGCCACTCATCAGTGGCTTTTTTATTTTCAGTTGTGGGTATATCAAGAGGTCGCTTTTAAAAAGTGAATAAAAGTAGGGAGCCAAACGGCTGTAAACGTTGCATTTACCGCCATACCAAATGCAGCATAACGACCAGCTACACTGCCTCGTTGCCAAGCTTGAGCTGTCCCAATCGCATGGGCTGCTAAACCGAGTGCTAAGCCTGAGGCACGCTCATCATTAATATGACGTAGTATGAGTGGTGAAAAAGCTGCGCCAATCACGCCAGATAAAATAACGATTAAAATCGCTAAGCTAATTGGTGCATGGAGTAAGGTCGCAATATTAATTGCGATTGGTGTTGTCACTGCACGTGTAGCGAAAGCCATAATGGTCGAATCTGCCATATGCAGTAGATACGCTAAGCCCATAGGCAATGCGACAGCACTGACACTAGCAAACACTAATATTCCTAAAATGCCTTTTAGTGGTAAATCGTCATAACGCATCGCTGCAAGTGGGATCGCGAGAGCCACTGTGACGTATCCTAATAAATGATCAAAAATCGGATTGACATCTTTCATGTAGTGATCATAAGGAATACCAATAATCAGTAAGATGACGATCACAAAGAACATCCCGAATACAATTACAGGAATCTGTGGTACGACACGGTTACAGGGTTTTGAAATTAAATAGGCGAATAACGTAATAGCAAAGCCGATTAAAATTGCGAGCATATTTCTCTCCTATAACCAGCGTTTTGCCATTTTGGCGTAAACCCAAAGTGGAATAAGTGTACTTAACGTGAGTACGAGTAAAAAAAGAGGAATTTCTTTACCCATATGAACCAACATAACCAATGCCCCAGCACTAATTGGTAAAAATGCGAAAGCACTTTCTTTCATGATTTTATTATTTACATCGACAACTCTGATTGGAAGAGTGCCAAATCTACGCCAAGCAAACAGTACAAGTAGTAAGGAAAGCAACCCGACAAGATTGCCCAGTTCGGGATGACTCAATTGAGTCATGAGCCAAACTGAACCTTCTCGGAAGCCAATAATAAGCACTATGGTGCCAATCCATGCTGGCCAATCTATCGTTTTCATCCACTGCATCATGATTATACTTTTAACATTATTTATCACGTTTTAACTGATTTATGATTTGATTTCAAACTCTTCTAAAGGTCTTTTAAATTGTTGCGCCTTATCACCAAGAATTTGATCAATTGGTAAATGTGCTTGTTTTATAAGTTGCTCTAATTTATGTGGCGCAATTTGAATATTTAAAATCAAATGACCTAGATCATCATAATGTTCAGACTGAATCACATTTAATTCATACAGTTGATTGCGTAATTTGCCATATTCAGGTCTGAGTGTGAGTTCAAATTGTTGTATTTGCCCCATTAAACACTCTTGAACGGCTTGTCGCAGTAAATCTAAACCTTGACTTGAGTGTGCTGAAACATAGACTCGATCAGGCAAATTGGGAGAAGCATAAATGATTTTAGGTTCTTCTCCCGTTTGATCAATTTTGTTGTATACGCGTAGTATTGGCACTTGAGCCCCAATTTCTTTTAAGACTTTTTCAACAGCATCAATTTGCTCAAGCTTTTCTGGACTATTTGAATCGATAACATGTAAAAGCAAAGTCGCCTCAAGTGTTTCTTCAAGGGTTGCTTTGAATGACTCTACTAACGAGTGTGCAAGATTGCGAACGAATCCCACTGTGTCAGCCAAGACCAATGTTCCAATGCCATCCCAATTTAATCTTCTTAAAGTTGGGTCAAGAGTTGCGAACAATTGATCTGCTGCATACACATCACTTTCAGCAAGAATATTAAATAGGGTGGATTTTCCTGCGTTGGTATAACCGACTAGAGACACTGTTGGAATAGACGCTTTTTGACGCGCTGCACGACCTTGAATTCGTGTTTGGCGGACTTTTTCAAGTTTGTCTTTGAGCTGGGTTATGCGGTGACGAAGTAAACGACGATCTGTTTCTAATTGTGTTTCACCTGGACCACGTAAACCAATACCACCTTTTTGGCCATCTAAGCCCATGCGACCACCCACTAAACGTGAAGCGAGATGGTCTAACTGAGCCAATTCAACTTGTAGTTTACCTTCATGTGTGCGTGCGCGTTGTGCAAAAATATCTAAGATCAGGCGAGTACGATCGATGACACGACATTGAATAACACGCTCGAGATTACGTTCTTGAGATGGTGTGAGGGAATGATCGAAAATGACAATATCAGCTTCTACCGCTGCAACAAATTCGGCGATTTCTTCAGCTTTGCCCGAACCAATAAAAAATTTAGGGTCAGGTTTAATACGTTGAGCTTGTATATGTTCAAGAATCTCTGCACCAGCAGATTTGGCCAATAAACGAAATTCTTCTTGATCAAGATCTTCTAATATTTGGACATTAACACTCACCAAGACCGCACGTTCATTTGCTTGATTTTGTCCAGTAACTTCCACTCAGCTAATACTCCACATCAAAACTCTAGTGTAGAGGAAATTGAACAATTGAGGGAAATAGATTTAAATTAACCTAAAGCAGTTTTGAACATAAGTATAAACGCCAGCATAAATAAAAAGACGCCACCGACAATTGATGCCAATGAGAAGAGTGCCGACCAGATGGGAATGACTTGATTTGATGGTGATTGAGTTGTAGTTTGCATAATTTTTAAATCTATAAATTCGATTTAAAAATTATATTTTATTGGGTATTTGAATTGAAATTGAATTTTCAAATCTATGTATACGGTTTTTATAATCAATGCATCTCTGGTGAGCTCAGTATAGAATGGAGCTATAGTGGATAACGCCTGTTATTATTTAGTGAAATAATTTATGACAACATTAAAGCCTAAAAAACTCAATTTATTTTCAAAAACAGCGCTATATAGCCAAAAAATCATCTCAGGTACTGCTGCTGTCACTGAAGGGTTTTATTTAATTTTTAGGCATCAAATGTATAAAAATCCGAATAATCCAAACAATACTCGCTATGTACAACATTTTTGCCGTCGCTTATGCAAAGTTTTTAATATCGATTTACAAGTACATGGCAACATTCCTCGTGAACCCGCATTATGGGTGAGCAATCATATCTCTTGGTTAGATATTCCTGTATTAGGTTCGAGTGCGCGTGTATTTTTCTTAGCAAAAGCAGAAATTGAAAATTGGCCGATTTTTGGGAAACTTGCCAAGGGTGGTGGAACACTGTTCATTAACCGAGGTTCAGGAGATTCGGTCCGTATTAAAGAGCAAATCACAGAATTTTTGAAGCAAAATATTCCTGTCTTATTTTTTCCAGAAGCAACCACGACTGATGGAACTAAAGTCAAAAAAGTGCATGGAAGACTTTTAGCTGCAGCTATCGAGGCTCAAAAACCAGTGCAAGTTTGTTTAATCTGTTATGTCAATCAAGAGGGGGATTTAGATCATGTTGCTCCCTTTATTGGAAATATTGGATTTACAGCGCATCTCAAAGCAGTATTGGAAATGCCTCAAGTCGTTGCACATTTAACAGCTTTGCCCACGATTGATGTTACTGGACATACAGTTGAAAGCTTAACGAGAGAAGTGCAACTCAGAATGCAGGAAGGATTGGAAGTATTACATCAAAAAGTACTCAAAGCTTAATCAGTAGAAGCAAAGCAGGGATCATGATGATCCCTGCTTTTACATGAATCCTTCGATTGGCAACCACGAGATAACTTTCAAGCTTGCTTTTTGCCACCATTTCATTTTTGGTTCTTTGGTATAGATTTTAATACCTTCAGGTGTCGCTTGTTTCCAATTAATATTATTTTGTGAATCTAGAACTAATTTATAGGCATATTTTTTTAGGTTCTGATCCATGGTTTTATGCACAGCTTGCGCTAGGGGCTGGCTGTTTAAAATGACGCCTATTTCAGTATTTAAATTGGCTGAACGTGGATCAAAATTAAATGATCCGATAAATACTTGCTTATCATCCAAAGCCATCATTTTTGCATGCAGGCTTGAGCGACTCAGCCCTTTAAGGCTCACTTTGGACTGCTTAGAAATTTCAATATTATTTTTATTTTGGAATTCTTCTGGCAAAGCAGGGAGGAACTCATATAACTCTACGCCGTTTTGCAGTAAATCCTGACGATATTTCGCATAAAATGCATGAACAAGCGCAACATCATTGGCTTTAAAAGAGTTGGTCAGTACGCGAACTTTAACGCCATCTTGTGCGATCGCACTTAAGCGTTGCTCACCCTTGCGTTCAGGAACGAAGTAAGCGGAAATGATATCGACACTTTTTTCTGGTTTCTCTAAGCGTTCAACCAGTTGAAAGTTGAGATGTTCTTCTTTCTTAGCTTTCGCTTTGATTTTTTCAGGAGAATCTTTGATGACTTCTGCTTTCACCCAATCCAGCTTAATTTCTTGATTGAGCCAACGATCAAAATCATGAGATTCACGAGTAATTTCAACATAACTACGTACAGCACCATCATCAAAGTGCTCTTGCAGTTGCTGTTTTAAACCTTCATAGCGCAATGTATATTGTTGATGATTGACAATATTTTTAACTGGATAGGCATATTCATGATTCCAGTACTCATCAAATGAGTGTGTAATATCACTTACTGCATGACCGACAAGCATGACATCAACATCTGAAAATTGATATCGGTCACTGACATTGTAGTATTGATTACTCATATTTCGGCCGCCAATCAGGGTAATTTGATTGTCAGCTGTAAACGTTTTGTTGTGCATCCGTCGATTGATACGTTTCAGATCCAAAATCATATCAACGGGTCTAAGGCGTCGGAATTTATAAGGATTGAATAACTTTACGTCAATGTTTTGATGTTGATCCAGCGCGAGATAAATACTTTCCATCGTCTTAGCGTTATTGTCATCCATTAACAATCTGACTTTTACACCACGATCAGCAGCTTGAATGATTTTATAAAGAGCCAATGCACCTACACGGTCGTTATCCCAAATGTAATATTGAAGGTCGAGTGTTTTCTCAGCTTTCTCAATTAATTGAAAACGTGCAGCTATCGCTTCGATTGGATCATATAAAACATGAAAACCTGTTAATTCAGGATTCTTAATTTTCAAAGGTTCGACAATTTGCGCCAATGAAGTGTCATGAGTGTCGATGTCATACGCATATTGAGGTGCAACAGCTTGTTGAATGGGTAAAGTTGAGCATGCGGGTAAAGCAAGAATCAAACATGAACTCATGATGAAGCGCATTTTAAAAGATGTTTTCTTTTGGCGATTCAATTGTTGAGATTGATTCTTTTCCATGTGATTTGCTTGCATAATCTATTCTTTGAACTCAATGTGCTAAAGTATAAAGAGCACCATTTAAAAGATAAATGAACCACTCAGATTATTCGTCTGATTTAATGAAAGAGATTGAATATGTGGACAACAAATAACATCCTTGCTGCGTTCTATATTATTTTCTCGCTCTTCGCTATTTGGGGAGTCACGCAAGCATGGATGAGCCAATCTCGAACTGAAACCATACATCCATTTAAAGCCTTTGTTCATCTCTTGGCATTTTATCTTTCGTATTTACTTGTTCCGTTGTGGTTTTTTAGTATTTTTGCTACTTGGCAAGGTATATTTTCATTGCATGAAGGTGTGTTTATTTTCTTGTTGAGCAGTGTATTGATTTATGCACGTTTCATTGAGCCACATCGTGTAGTAGTGAATAACCTGAGTTACAAGTTAAGTTCGGCGCAACCCTTTAAACATCCGATTAAAGTGGCATTAATTGCAGACTTACATATTGGATTGTTTTCTGGGCATGAAAGACAACTGAAAATTATCGTGAATAAGATTAATCAAGCTCAACCAGATTTAGTGGTTGTGGCAGGTGATTGGACCTATGAACCAGAAAATAAGCTGGCAGAAGAGCTCCGAGTATTAAGAGAAATTCAAGCGCCTGTCTATTCTGTGAATGGTAATCATGATGAGCAATATCCAGGTCCACCGATTCAGGCATTATTAAAAGATGCGCTAGCTTCAAATCAGGTGATGGATATTGAAGGTAAGATTGTTGAGTTTGATGAGTTTAGATTGATTGGTGTGGGGGATTTGTGGGCAGGTAAGGCTGACATGCGGGATATGCCTGATTTACCACAAGATAAGCCGTGGTTAATTCTGTCACATAATCCGGATACGGTGGATATGGTGCCAAAATTGCCAACTCATCCGTTGATGTTGTCAGGGCATACTCATGGGGGACAAGTGGAGCTTCCGTGGTTGACAGATTACATCATGAAAAAAGTGTCTATCTTGGGTCATAAACGTGGTTTATATAAGCATGAACATGCCAATGTTTATGTGTCCGTAGGTACTGGTATGGTAGGTGTCCCATTCAGATTCAGAGTACCACCGATGATTGATATCATTGAGCTCAGCTA
>NZ_JFYL01000079.1 GCF_000632455.1 Acinetobacter sp. Ver3 | reverse complement strand
CTTCTAGTGCCAATTTTAGCTGATCATTCAACTGATAACCCACACTATAATCCCCTGCAAAATACTCACCAGATTGATAATGGGTATCGTCATTTTCCGTATTAAAGCTATAAGACAGTTTAGTGGAAAACTCCCAGCCTTTTGGCTGCAAATAGGAATAGGCAAAAATTGGGCGAATGGTATGATAATTCTTGCCCAAATTAGCAATTACAGGACGCTGTGGATGGGCATCTTCATAATCACCAGTCGCCAAAACCCCTTCCAAGGCTGCAATACTATGATGATTGCCTTTATGCCAGCCCAGCATGGTACCGATCATCAGATCGCCCAGACCACTATTGGAATCTAACATCCCCCCAATATCTAAACGCACATCCACCAAGGGCTGTGCGGCATAGAAGCCCAATTGACCGCCTGCAATTTGTTTTGGTGTCATCCAAACCAAACGTGGAATAAACGCGTTGACATCGACATGGAAATTGTCGGGGCCATCTTTAAACTCGTTGGCATGTACGATCAAGTCTGAACTAATACAATCCAAATCATACTATTTTAAAAAACTAATTCGATGCCTGCACCATATTTCCATCCCTTTTCAGACTCTGTTGCCTCTTGCATAGAAGTGGCTTTCTGTCCTTTTTCATATTGGTAAGCAACATCAATGAAAGGTTTAATTCGCTTAGTAATCTCATATCGGGTTTTGATACCAGTTTTTAGTTCTGATAAACCTGATTTTGCAGCATAGTTAGAATCATCGCTAAATATTACATCTGCTTCGATATAAGGTTGAGTAATAAGTTTCTGAGTTAAAAGCAAATCACGTTCTAATTCAAAACTTGCTCCCCAAAAATTATTCTCACCGCCATAAAGATATGCTTGTGTTTCAAAGAAATAAGGAGCTAGACCTAATATACCAATAACCCCATCCACTCGATCGCTGCTGCTGTTATTTTTATCTTCACTATATCTTACCCCAGCTTGTACATCCCAAAATGGGGCTACGTTACGGCTATAAAGTGCTGATACAGCATATTCTGGATCATTACTTTCTGACTTTTCCGAATTGGCTTCAATAAATAGACGATTTTCATCTGTTCCAATCAAAGTTTCAAGCTTTGTTCCTAGCTTACCCTTACCATCTTCATCAACTATCCATGCATTTTCAAGTTTTGTTGCTTGATAAATTTGTCCGCCATGTTCTTTAAGATGATCATCATGAGATGGGGCTGATCTCTTTCTTGCGGTCAGAATAATATTATCTCCCCCATTTGCATTTTCCATTGAATAATATTCTGGATACAATTCTTGGGGGCTATATCTTAAGCCACCAGACTCCTGTAATAAGACTCTCATACCATTTGTAATATTACTTTCTTGTACAGGAGTTTCATTTTTAGCGAACGTTAGATTTGATAATCCAAATAGCGCAATCATCAAAGTTGTTTTTGAAAACAAATTATTAGTGATTTGCATGTGGATTTACTCCCTTCTCATTTACTTGGGACTGAGGAACAGTCTTTGTAGAATTACCATCTTCCACTTGAGCTACAATGAGTTTATTCATCATTCCTGCACTCATATGGTAAAGCAGGTGACAATGAATAGCCCACTCACCTAACTCATCAGCTGTGA
Source organism: Acinetobacter sp. Ver3 (assembly GCF_000632455.1). Lineage (GTDB taxonomy): Bacteria > Pseudomonadota > Gammaproteobacteria > Pseudomonadales > Moraxellaceae > Acinetobacter. Next base: position 9,752 of record NZ_JFYL01000079.1, on the reverse strand, counting down.
GTAGAGTGGTTATCGTTTTCCCAGGTGGAACATTTACCGTATGTTTGTTTGGCATATTGCTTGGATCCTGACCATTCTCAAGCTGCATAAACATGCCATGTAAGTGCATTGGGTGAGCCATCATACTGTCATTGACAAATTTTAAGCGAATACGTTCACCATACTTCACCACTAGTGGGTCGGCTTCATTAAATTTTTTACCATTTATTGTCCAAATATAACGCTCCATGTTTCCACCAAGACGGATCTCTATTTCACGTTCAGCTGCACGAGTGTCTTTTTGAGGATCTAACGATTGCAAATCACTATATTGCAATGCTTTATTACCTTCAGGTGTTGAAGCATTTGCCCATCCAAATACGGTATTATCATTCTTGTCTGAAGCCGCCTTAACAGTAGCGCTATTCATCGGCATATCATGATCCATACCTTTCATAGAAGACATATCATGATCCATACCTTTCATAGAAGACATATCGTGATTCATGCCTTTCATAGAAGACATATCATGATTCATATCTTTCATTGAAGACATATCATGATCCATACCTTTCATAGAAGACATATCGTGATTCATGCCTTTCATAGAAGACATATCATGATCCATACCTTTCATAGAAGACATATCGTGATTCATATCTTTCATAGATGACATGTCATGGCTCATCCCCATATCTTCCATAGTTAATAAAGCACGAGGGCGAGATTTAGGCATCTCAATTTGTTTGACTGCTGGGCTGCTTTCTTCATGTAATGTTCCCACTGAAAAACCGGTACGATCAATAGATTCAGCTTCAATTTGGTAATGTGCTTGTTTTGGTTCCACAATGACATCATAGGTTTCAGCAGTACCAATACGGAACTCATCTACAGGAACCGGCTTTACAGGTTGACCATCAGCACTGACTACAGTCATTTTTAGGTTTGGAATGCGTACATCAAAGAATGACATAGCGGAAGCATTAATAAAACGAAGGCGAACTTTTTCACCAGCTTTGAAGTTACCGGTCCAGTTTTGCTGAGGTGTTTTGCCATTCATTAAAAATGTATAACCAGTCACATCGGACATATCTGTTTTCAACATCCGCATCTGATTCCACATAGAGCGGTCTTGCCAAGTTGCCTTTAATCCATCACGTTTAACTTGTTTTAATACATCGAATACTGTTTCGCGACGGTTCTGATAGTAATCTGCTTCTTTTTTAAGATTTTTCATAATTTGATCACTTGTTGAATTATGAAAATCAGAAAGCAAAACAACGTAATCTTTATCGGTTTTTTCAGCAGCTGTTAGTGGAGTTTTATCTTTAGGATAAATAACAAAAGCACCATATAAACCGTCTTGTTCTTGTCCTTTACTATGTGAATGATACCAATAAGTACCATTTTGGCGGACTTTAAACTTATATTCATAAGTTGTATTAGGGGCAATGCCATTAAATTTGTTAAATCCAGGTACACCATCCATAATTCCAGGTAATAATAAGCCATGCCAATGGATTGAAGAGTCCTGATTTTTTAACTTATTGTGAACACGGATAACGGCCTCATCACCTTCTTCAAATTCAAGAAGTGGTGCAACGAATTTACCATTTACAGTAATTCTCTCAACTGGTTTTCCTGTGATATTTACAGTTTGTTCAGCGATTGTTAAATCATATTCTTTAACTGCCGCCATTACCCAAGTTGATGAAAATAAACCAACTCCAATTAAGAGTATATGACTTAACTTTTTTGACATTCTATCTCACCTTTAGAAAGGTCAAGATTGAAGTAATAAAGCAAATATTTAGTATAAACTTTAATACTTCTTTCTCGCTATTTATAAAATTATTTATTGCTACTAGGCATATTCATCTTTGAATGATCCATTTTAGAATGGTCCATATTCATCATAGCATGATCCATTTTTGACATGTCAGATGAGTTAGGAGACTGATGTTGGCTATGATCTTGCTGAGTCTTGTCATCTTTTTCCATTTTACAAGGTTTTGTACAAGGTTCCTGTGCTTTTACCGTTTTAGTGGCACTTGAGGTTGATACATCTTTTGCCCAAGATTGAGTACCAGCAATTAAAGTTCCAGCACACATTAAAATTGTTAGACTACGACGCACTACAGTTTTCATAAGTTTCTCTAAAAGTTAATTTCTTGCTACTACAATAAAGTGAAGCACTGAACATCTAAGTGACTTGAAAATGACATTTTTGTAATCTATCTCGATCAGATGTTTTATAACGTTATTATAGTTTTAATGAATAACTTAGGATTCTGAGATGAGAATACTATTAGTTGAAGATGAACAAAAAACTGGTGATTATCTCAAGCAAGGTTTATCCGAAGCTGGCTATATTACGGACTGGGTTACAGATGGGTTAACGGGTAAACATCAAGCTCTTTCTGAAGAGTATGACTTAATTATTTTAGACGTGATGTTACCTGGACTAAATGGTTGGAATATTATCAATGATATTCGTAGCAGCGGTAAAACAATGCCCATTCTTTTTCTTACCGCCCGAGATCAAATCGAAGATCGAGTAAAAGGATTAGAGCTAGGCGCTGATGATTATTTAGTTAAGCCTTTTGCTTTTGCAGAGCTTCTTGCTCGAATCAAAACTCTCCTTAGACGAGGGCAACAAAGAGAAGATAATAATATTATTAAGATTGCTGATTTAGAACTCGATTTGAGAAAACGTCGGGTAACACGAGCAGGTCAACGCATTGATCTGACGGCTAAAGAATTTGCGCTTATGGAGCTTTTTATGCGTAGAAGAGGTGAAATTCTACCAAGAGCACTTATTGCATCTCAAATTTGGGATATGAACTTTGATAGTGATACAAATGTAGTTGAAGTCGCTATTAAACGATTAAGAAATAAAGTAGATAGTAATTTTACCCCTAAGTTAATTCAGAATATTCGAGGAATGGGGTATGTATTAGAGGTAGAAGATGAATAATAAATTATTCAAATCTATCAGTTTTCGTATTGGTATTATTTTCTCATTATCGACTATATGCATTCTCATTATGATGGGGTTTTTCATCCATAAATTAGTGATGCATCATTTTGAAACGCAAGATCGTACCCAATTAGAAGGTAAAATCCAGCTTATTCAGAATCTTCTCCAACAGCATCCTAAAAATTCTCCAGAACTTGATCTTTATTTAAGAGATGCGTTAGTTGGACACCATGATCTTATGGTCCAAATAGAACGACCGACAGGTAAAGTTTTATTTAGTTCAGCATCCTCAATCATTAATACTCAAAATTTAATCAAGTCAGCAAATAATTCATGGATTAAATGGCAAGTTCAAAATAAGACCTATCGTGGCATGATCTACACTACAGGTATAAATAGAAATTCTGAAATACAATCTGTACGAATTATTGTGGGGATCGATACATCAGAACATCTACATTTTCTAAAAGATTTTAAGCGTCAACTTTTGTATATTGGTTTGGCTGGTACAATTTGTTTAATGTTTTTAGGTTGGTTTGCAACCTGGAGAGGTTTAAGACCAGTGCAAAAAATGGCTAAGGTCGCACAAGGAATTTCTGCTCAACATCTTTCAGAACGTTTAGAAGTTGAGCATACACCAACAGAACTAAAATCATTAGCAATTGCCTTCAATGCTATGCTGGACAGACTAGAGTCAGCTTTAGAAAAACTTTCCGATTTTTCATCTGATTTAGCGCATGAAATTAGAACACCGATTAATAATTTAATGACCCAAACTCAAGTATGTCTTGCCCGTAAACGAGATACCAGTACCTATCAAGAAGTACTATTTTCTAATTTAGAAGAATTTGAACGTTTGGCTCGAATGGTGTCCGATATGCTTTTCTTGGCAAAAGCAGAACATGACTTAAATTTACAGAACTTACAGAATATTGACCTCATTAAAGAAGTTACCGCTTTATTTGATTTCTATGACGCTCTAGCTGCCGAAAAAAATATGACACTTCAACAAACAGGATCTGGCAATGTAAAAGGTGATCCTGCTATGTTACGTCGCGCACTCAGCAACCTATTGTCTAATGCAGTTAAATATGGAAACAAGAATTCTACAATACAGATAAAACTTCAACAGAATTTAGATAACACAATATTTTCAATTGAAAATGAAGGCCCTGAACTCTCTCCTGAACAACTATCCAGGTTATTTGATCGTTTTTATCGAACAGATGCGTCTAGACAAAGAACAGAAGAAGGAACCGGCTTAGGGCTTGCCATAACAAAATCTATTCTTGATATGCTTGGGGCGACCATCCAGGCTGAATCCCTCAATGGTCGAATCATTTTTACCATTGTTTTTCAAAGTGAATCCATGCAAGGGGAATCATTTTAACTCATTTTTTGAACCTCTTCCATTTACCCGAGTTGACCTTACATAAAGCTCAAACTGAGAGCCAGAGCTACGCCAGCACCTATCATGGCAATTGTGTAGCCAAATATGATAGCTCGGCCAAACTGTGCCCCCCCTGTCATCCATGCAATTGTCGCTTTGCTTAACATGTTGCTCAGTGTGGCCAGCCCTAGCGCGACAGCAGCCACATTTGTTGTTAAGCCTTCAGTACTATGCAGGCGGGCAAGTGAGACTAAAATAGCATCTACGTCTGCTAGCCCAGAAATAGTCGATAATACGAAGATGCCGCTGGTGCCCAACCATTGTTTTGCTGCCGGGACCAAGACTGCCATGACAGCCAGGAAAGCAGCGAAGCTGAATGCTGTCTCAAGATCAAAGGGAGCCATTGCTTCTATTGTTCGATCGTTGTTTTCAGCGCTGGTAATTTGGCGTTGTCTCCACAATGCCATACCCAGCAGAAGGATTCCCGCAATCATCATTGCACCACCAAAAGTGCTTAGCAATGCTGGCTCAATGACGCCTATCAGCACAACCATACGAAAAAACATGATGCCACAGGCAGCCAATGTTCCAGAAATAGCAGCACTGACCATGACGGGGTGCTGGCGTGTATAGCGTGCCAGTGCGACAGTTGCAGCTGTAGAAGATGCCAAACCACCCAATAGACCTGTCCAGAATATGCCTCTTTCTGAACCGGTAAGCCGCATGGCAAAATGACCTGCCAGAGAGAGTCCGGCAATCAGGATCACTGCCCACCATAACTGGTAAGGATTTAATGCAGCAAAAGGTCCCAGACCCGTATTGGGTAAGTAGGGTAATATAACGACAGAAAGTACCAGCAACTGCAGGGATGCGGTTAATTCACGATGCTCTATCAAGCGTAGCCAACCGTGTAAGGTTGGCTTGAGATCCAAAAATACAGCGACGATTACAGCCGCGGTTAATGCTAAAGTAACATTACCATGGGATGCATATGCACCTAAAACTAATGTCAACAGCATCGCGATCGTCGTGGTAGCGCTTAGATTACCGGAAAGTTTTGCGGTACGCGCGTAGGACACTGTTAATAATAAGGAAAGCCCTAATACGGCCGCGACCAGCGGCCAAGGCCCGAAGTTTGGTTGTAAATGACCGAGCACTCCTCCGAGCAATCCTGTCAATGTGAAGGTACGTAGGCCTGCTACTCGGCTGCCCTCGGGCAATTCACGATCGTGCCATCCTCGTTCTAAACCAATGAGCAGGCCGATGGCAAGTGCTGCAATAAGACCTGGTACATCTGGTGGAAGAAAAGAACTCTCTATCATAACTTTTTATTTCGCAGGCGAAGGGCATTGGTGATGACTGAAGCTGAACTCAAACTCATAGCCAAGGCGGCAATCATCGGTGACAACAACCAACCGGTAAATGGATATAGTACGCCAGCCGCGATAGGGATACCCAAAGCATTGTAAAGGAAAGCAAACATGAGGTTCTGTTTCATGTTGCCGACAGTAGCTTCCGAAAGTGAACGGGCAACAGCAATCCCTCGTAAATCTCCCTTGACCAGCGTAACTTGGGCACTATTCATTGCAACATCAGTCCCGGTTCCCATAGCGATACCGACATCAGCTTTAGCCAAGGCTGGTGCATCATTGATGCCATCACCAGCCATAGCCACGATGCGACCTTCCTTCTGCAATTTGCTGACCAGTTCTAGTTTATCTGCGGGTTTGACTTCGCCATGTACCTCATCAATGCCTAGACGTGCTGCGACTGAACGGGCAGTGGTGAGACCATCTCCTGTTGCCATCACGATACGTAGTCCAGCTTCCTTCAGGGTGGCAAGTGCTTCAGGGGTACTTTTTTTGATGGGATCGGATACTGCAAGCAGGCCGGCCAATTCACCATTGATGGCTAGATGCATCACACTTGCACCTTCTGAACGCAGCTCTTCGGCTTGCGGAATCAGAGATTGTACCGAGATACCTAATTGCTCCATCAGTGCTGTGTTGCCCAAAGCTAACTGACGATCGCCCACTTGACCTCGAACACCAATCCCTGAGCCTGATTCAAAATTATCTGGTGTTTCAAGAGACAGGCCACGTTCGTGTGCTGCGTTTACAATCGCTTCGGCTAGCGGGTGTTCACTGCCTTGATCAAGACTGGCGGCTAAACGTAATACTTCAGATTCGTCAAAACCTGATGCGGCAACTACACGATCGAATACAGGGCGTCCTTCAGTTAACGTACCTGTTTTATCGATGATTAGTGTGTCAATCTTGCGTAGATTCTCAATGGCTGCTGCATCACGGAACAGCACACCATGAGTAGCACCTTGACCCGTCGCAACCATGATAGACATTGGAGTTGCCAAGCCTAGTGCACAAGGACAGGCAATAATGAGTACTGCCACAGCATTGATTAATGCATAAACCCAGCTTGATTCTTCTGGGCCGAATAGTCCCCATCCAAAGAAGGTAAGCAAGGCAATGATCACTACAGCCATGACGAACCAACCTGCTACCTGATCAGCCATACGTTGCATTGGTGCTCTCGATCGTTGAGCTTGCGCCACCATCTGTACGATCTGGGATAACATGGTACTTGAACCAATTTTCTCTGAACGCATGATCAATGAACCATTGGTATTCAGGGTAGCTCCAATGACTTTATCGCCGATACGTTTAGTGATAGGTAAAGGTTCACCTGTCAGCATCGATTCATCCACTGAACTACTTCCTTCAGTGATTACACCATCCACAGGCACTTTTTCACCTGGGCGAATTCTGAGTAAATCTCCTACATGGACATGCGTTAGAGGAACATCTTCTTCAGTTCCATCAGGCAGGATTCGACGAGCTGTTTTAGGAGCGAGCCCAAGGAGTAACTTAATTGCAGCAGAAGTTTGCGAACGTGCTTTTAACTCCAATATTTGTCCCAGTAGGGTCAATGAAATGATGACCGCTGAAGCTTCAAAGTAAACAGCGACACGACCCATGGAAATAAATGAGTCTGGGAAGATTTGCGGTGCAATGGTTGCGACCACACTATAAATAAATGCAGCTCCAGTGCCCAAACCAATCAGCGTCCACATGTTCGGGCTGCGATTCACAACCGATTGCCAACCCCGGGAAAAAAATGGCCAACCTGCCCAAAGTACAATTGGGAGTGACAACACCAGTTCAATCCAGCTCTGAACAGCCATATTGAACAGGTTCATTTGATGACCAAACATCGCCAAAAAAGTCACGATGATGGTCAATGGCAGTGTCCACCAGAAGCGTCGGCGGAAATCACGTAACTCCGGATTCTCATCTTCCTCTAATTCAGGAATGAGTGGCTCCAGTGTCATTCCGCATTTAGGACAGTTTCCAGGATGATCTTGCCTGATTTCTGGATGCATTGGGCATGTATAGATGGTCGTACCTGTTGTGCTTGCCGCATTAACGTGTTGAACAGTCTGATGATGCTGTGTATGTGCATCGGCAGTCGTCGTTGCGGGTTTAGCGATATATTGCACCGGGCTGCTATGAAACTTTGATTGACATTTATCACTGCAAAAAAAGTAAGTTTTCCCCTTAAATTCCTCATGGTATTTCGATTCTTCAGTGACGGTCATACCACAGACTGGGTCTTTCAGTACGTCTGTTGTAGCCTGTGCCATATGGTCCTGGTTATGATTTTTTTGATCTGACATAAATAATTCTCTTATGGAAAAGTGGTTTTATGGCCGAATTTTGGAATAAATCTCGGAGTCTGTTGAGCATAGCTGTCATAGACAGCGCCAAACTGTTTACTCATTTCAGCATCTTCCTTAATTACCAAGCGGCTGTACATTAAGAGTAGGATTGGAAACATAATCAGTGTCAGTAAAGTTGGCCATTGCAATAAAAAACCCAGCAAGATCATCACAAAAGCCACGTATTGTGGGTGACGTATACGTGCATAAGGGCCTGTGATCGCTAAAGAATGCTGACCTTGCGCGTTGTACAGCACGTGCCATGACGTTGATAACAGGTAAAATCCATAGCCCAAGAAAACGTAACTGGCGATATGCAAAATGCCAAAATGTGGATCACCTTTTTCACCTAATAGCGTTGATCACAAGTGACCTGCATTATGAGAAAGTAAGTCAAGTTGAGGGAAGCGAGTTTGAAGCCAACCAGATAACAGGTAAATGGTTAAAGGAAAACCATACATTTCGACAAATAGAGCAGTGATAAAAGCCGAAAAGGCCCCAAATGTACGCCAATCGCGCGCAGTGGAAGGTCTAAAAAAACTGAAAGCGAACATGATAAAAACTGCTGAGTTAATGATAACCAGCGTCCATAAACCATAAGCCGATTCCGCATGATTCATGATGGATCTCCTGATAAGAGCTATTTTTTGTTATCAGATATATCGGATTTTTTTTGCTGCGAGTGGTTATGCCCATGACCACCATGCATAAAAATATGCATCAGTGGACACGCTAAAAGGAATAAATAAGGCAAAGCACCGATAACGTGGGCTAAATGTTCCGTTAATAGAAAATAAGCTGCGATACCACCCAGCACGATTAGACCAATGGCATAACGTGTAGACCAGAAGTTAGGTACTGAATTATTTTCTTGGTGTTGGTGATTCATGGTGCTTTTCCCCTAATTCATGGGTAACTATTTAGTTGCTGACGGAGGCATACAGTCCATCATCATCTGCATCATGGATTGCATCATGTCCATACGTTTTTCCATCATCTGCTGACGGTCAGCCATATTTGCATTCATGCTTTGGCTGCCCATCTGTTTCATCATACTCATACCTCCTTGCATGAGTTTCATGTGCTCAGCCATAAGTTTCTGACGTTCTTGTGGGGTTTTTGCAGCCATCATCTTCTCATGCATGGCTTGCATCGCCTTCATGTGTTGATCCATTGCAGCCATTTTATCTGTAGCAGTGGTGCTGGTAACTGTTTGCTTAATTGTTACTGCAGATGGTGCTGTTTTTTCAGGGTGGTGATCTTTGTGTTCATCGGATTGCTGTGCAAATGTATTCAATGACGCGGCTGCGATACATAAGCCCAAAAAAATGTTTTTGAATTTCATCATAATTTTTTCCTTTAAATAATTTGGAAGTAAAAGCTATGTTTTAGTACTGAACAGAGTCTAGGAATTTGACTACTAAACTGATGAAATTTTTGGTTATTCTCTGTCTCTCTTAAAAATTTTATCACTATTAATTAATTATTTTTAAAAATGACAAAAATGTAATTTTGAGATCTTCTCGAAATATATAGTCTATGCTGAGATGACAAAAATTTTATTTAATATTAATCTTTTAAAACTATTAAAGTTGTTATGATTTTATGTGCTTAAAAAAATATAAATGAAATAGACCTCTTGCGAAAGTAAAAAACCACCTCAATTT
>NZ_JFYL01000078.1 GCF_000632455.1 Acinetobacter sp. Ver3 | reverse complement strand
CACAGTAATTAGACCATGAACAACGACAATTAAATATCAGTCTCGTGATTCCTTAAAACGGCGATAGTTATGTCATAAGTGATTGAAAGGATGTCACTCATCATTCTCAAAGATTCAGATGATTCTTCTAATTTTATCTTAAATCAATTGTTTAAGTAAATTTTTAAAGCGTTGGTTTAGAAGCTAAAATCCGCTTAATTGTGCCTATATCATAGTTTCGATTACCCAATTATGATCAACAACGATTAGTCGTTAGTATTTAAATTAAAAACCCATCACCTAGATGATGGGTTAATTGTTGATGTCTAAAGATTTAGATTAATACGCCCACTGGATGAGCAATCGAAATAGACCAGCAATCAATAATAGACTTAAAAAACCACCGAGCCATAAAACAATAAACCACCCTGCTTGATTCAGTTTCATTATCATTCTCCTCAGTGATAACCTTCGTCACCAACACGGACCTTGTCTCTAAATACCCAATAAGATAAAGCGGTATAAAACAATATAATTGGGATTAGAATGAGTGCACCAATGAGAGCAAATAATTGACTACTTTGGGGTGCAGCAGCTTGCCAAATCGTTACACTTGGCGGAATGATATTAGGCCATAAACTAATTAAGAAACCCGTATACGCAAGAAATACCAAAGCCAATGTATAGATGAAAGGCGCAAATTCCTGACGACGTTTACAAGCTCTGAGCGCAAGGAAAGTAAAAATCAATACCAGTATTGGTACGGGGCTGAAATACCACATTTGTGGTTGGCTAAACCAGCGCTGTGCAATATCGTCATGTACAAGGGGGGTATAAATACTGACAGCGCCAAATATTAGAAATAACGCGATCATAAGCTTAGGCATCAGACGGTACATATGATCTTGGACACGCTCATCCGTTTTAAAGATTAACCATCCGCAACCGAGTGTCGCGTATAAAGCAACAACGCCTAAACCTGTAAAGAGTGAAAATGGAGTGAGCCAATCCAGACCACCACCCGTGAACACACCATTAGTGGTCTGAATTCCTTGAATATAAGCGCCTAAAATCACACCTTGTAAAAATGAAGCTAAAATTGAACCCCAAATAAATGCTTGGTCCCAAAGTGCTTTAGTCCGATTAGCCTTAAAACGAAACTCAAAAGCGACTCCACGAAATATAAGCGCGATCACCATTAAGGTGATGGGCATATATAATGCGGACAATACAGTCGAATAGACCAGTGGAAAAGCGGCAAATAAACCAGCTCCACCAAGTACCATCCAAGTCTCATTGCCATCCCATACGGGTGCTACAGTATTCATCATGACATCACGCTCTTGGCGATCTTTCACAAATGGAAATAAAATACCAATTCCCAAATCAAAACCATCAAGAACGACATAAATCAACACACCTAGTGCGATGATCACAATCCAAATCAATGATAAATCAATCATTTCAAATTCTCCTGATCATTCACCTTGTTTGATGCTTCAAGTTGTTGTTCATTATCAATGGTACTCATCGGGCGTTTAGACGCTCGGATCACTTCGCCATCTGAATGTGGTGTTGAATAAATAAATTCTGGTCCTTTCACCATCATTTTCAACATATAAAAGATACCGATACCAAATACGATGCAGTACACCACAACAAAAATAATCAGCGTCAGCCCAACCTGTTCAGCAGAGACAGGAGATAACGCATCTTTCGTACGCATTACGCCATAGATAATCCAAGGTTGACGTCCCACCTCTGTAGTAAACCAGCCTGCCAATAATGCAATAAAACCTGAAGGCCCCATCCACAAAGCAAACTTGTGCAACCATTTAGAATCATAGAATTTGCCTGTCTTACGTAGCCATAGACCTAATACAGCCAGTAAGATCATGAGCATGCCCATACCCACCATGATTCGGAAACTCCAAAAAACGATGGTTGAATTAGGTCGATCCTCAGGTGCGAATTCTTTTAAGCCTTTAACCTCACCATCAAGGGTATGTGTCATGATCAGGCTACCCAGATTTGGAATACCAATCGCATATTTAGTTTCTTCAGCTTCCATATCTGGAATACCAAATAGATACAACGGCATACCATGATCTTTATTGGTTTCCCAATGACCTTCGATTGCAGCTAATTTAGCAGGCTGATGTTCTAAGGTATTCAATCCATGTAAATCACCCACAAACATCTGTAGTGGAGCTAAAGCAAGGATCATCCACATTGCCATTGAGAATGACTTTTTAACTAACGCATCACGGCGTCCTTTGAGTAGATGCCATGCAGCAGTTGCGGCAACCAATAAGCCTGAAACCAAGAAAGCGGCCAGTGCCATATGCGCTAATCGATAAGGAAAGGATGGGTTAAAGACAATCGCGAACCAATCTTGAGGAACGATTATTCCATTTTCAAATGCAAAGCCTTGAGGTGTTTGCATCCAGCTATTAGATGACAGAATCCAAAACATGGATATACATGTTCCTATTGCCACCATTAAGGTTGCAAAAAAATGCGTCTTTGGTCCAACTCGCCCCCAGCCAAACAACATGATACCGAGGAAACCAGCTTCTAAGAAAAACGCACTGAGCACTTCATACGTCAGCAATGGTCCAGTGACACTACCAGCTATACGTGAAAATTCACTCCAGTTGGTTCCAAACTGATAGCTCATCACCACGCCTGAAACCACACCCATACCAAATGAAAGTGCGAATATTTTGATCCAAAATTTAAACAGATCTCGATAAACAGGATCATTCGTTTTAAGCCAACGCCATTCGAGCACAGCCAAAAAACTTGCCAATCCAATCGAAATTGCTGGAAAGATAATGTGAAATGAAACAGTGAATGCAAATTGTATACGCGCCAATTCAAGCGCTGTTAGTCCTAGATCCATGACGTCACCTTATCGTTGAATTTTGTGGTGAATGTTGTTCTTCACTGAGTTTAAAACTACAGTCAGAATTACATTGTAGATGTCATGTATCACTCCGATAACACGCGATTTTAAATTCACTTTTTTGAGGATGAATGAATACCGTCTGTTGGCTACAGACTGTTTAAAGATTTTTTTCATAAGATTGAACTCTACATAAATTGATTAAGATCAAAATGATCCAAGGTTTAAATCAATTAGAGTCCAAAAGGTGGTGCTCGGCCTTGAGGCAGAAGATAGAGCTTCTGTAGAGAAAAATAGACGTGCCAAAAAGAATTGCGGTAGAAACTCAGCTTAACTTGTAAGCGATCAAAAATTTCTTTTACACCAAAATCAAATGGTAAGACGAGGTCTCCATACACAGTGCAATATTGGCATTGGTGAGTAATTTGATTATGGTCGTGATGATGTTCGTGTTCACTCAAATGGTGGACGAGATCGTGATAAGTCTCATGAACATGCTGATGGCGTTCTGGAGAAAGTAAATTATGCATAATAGACAGGCATACCGGAGCGATATGAAATTTCTCCGGTAAGATCGGTTGTAAATAAACCGCTAGCTGTAATAACACCGTTGCAAATGCAATGATGAGTCCACTAGATCTAAACAAAATTTCCTCTCAACTCTTTTAAATAAAGAGTGTTTAGAAACATAGAAAAAATCAAGTTAATAACCGACTAGGCTGATCAACTTTCATACTTAACTATACGCCTATTGAACTTGTTTTTAAAGCCTTTTTCAATTTTACACATAACATGTATTTATAATATTTATAAAAATAAAAGTAGCTAAACTTTAAAATTTAAAACAATTTAAAGGGATTTTCAAATAAGATACTCCATTGTGTTCAGTGGGCGGAAATTTGCCACCGTTTATATTAATTTGAATGGCTGGTAAAATGAGCTTTGGCATCCCCAATGTCGCGTCACGGCTATTGCGCATTTCCACAAAATCATTCTTTTTTGAATCAATTCGAATGTGTATATTCGATTCTTTTTGCGTTCTTATATCCGTTTGACACATATATTGGTGTCGATTTTCTGGTAAATAATCGTGACATAGATATACACGCATATGATCAGGCAGTTGATAAAGCTTTTGAACTGAATCAAATAATTCTGCTGCACTGCCCCGTGGAAAATCACAACGAGCTGTACCATAGTCTGGCATAAATATAGTATCACCCACGAAAACTGAATCACCTATCACATAACTAAGACAAGCAGGTGTATGACCAGGCGTTGGAATGTTGTAGGCTTCAATTTCTCCAATTTTAAAACACTCATGATCTTTAAATAAATAATCGAATGGTTGCTGTGCATTTATTGCTTTAATATCCAATTGATAAATTGAGCCAAATGTTTCTTGTACAATTCCAATATGATGACTTATGGCAATTTTGCCACCCAGCTTAGATTTTAAATATTGCGCAGCGGTCAAATGATCAGCATGTACATGTGTTTCTAAAATCCACTCAACCTTGTAATGCTGTTCATGTATGTATTGAATAATCTGGTCAGCATGATCCGTCGTTGTTGTCGCAGAAGCAGCATCAAAATCTAAAACACTATCGATAATGGCACAACTTAATGTCACAGGATCGGCCACGACATAACTAAATGTATTGGTATTTTGATCAAAAAAATCTTTAATTAGCGGCTTGATGTGATCTTGAGTGGCGTCTTTCATCACTAGTTTCATAATTATGCTTCCATCCATTTACGGTGAATCAAAACTCCTATCAACATCGCAATCACAAAATAGAGTGATTGATAATGCCCTAAACCAATCAATGTTAATCCTGGTGCTGGACAGATGCCTGCGATGCCCCATCCTATACCAAACAAGCTAGCACCTATGATGAGCTTGTTATCAAGCTGATTGTTCTTTGGTAAATCAATCGTCTCATTGAATAGAGTTAAAGGTCTTTCACTTCTGCTTACGATCTGAAAGGGTATAAATGCCACGACAATGGCACCCATCATGACAAATGCCAAACTTGCATCCCACTCGCCAAATAAATCAAGAAAATTAAGAACTTTTTCAGGGTTCGACATTCCAGATAACATGAGCCCCACGGAAAAAAGTGAGCCAAACAAAAAAGCAAAAAGGTTTTTCATTTAGAATGCTCCTGAGACATGCCGAATTAAATAAACCGTTATAAAGCCTGTCACAAGAAAGCTCAGTGTTGCCACACTAGATCTTTTGGACAATCTACTTAAACCACAAATGCCATGCCCACTTGTACAGCCAGAACCTAAACGTGTTCCAAATCCGACTAAAATACCTGCCACGATCATCATGAATGGACTTGCTTCGAGTTCAATTTCAGGCTGAACCCAAATACCATAGATAAAGGGTGTGATGTTGAGACCCAGTAAAAACCACAATGCTGGTGTTTTGAAAACTGTATGCGGATTTAGTACTTGACCGAGTAAACCACTAATCCCTGCTATTCGACCATTCACATATAAGTATCCAACCACAGATAAACCGAGTAGTGCTCCACCTAAAAAAGCAATCACAAAATCATGCATAACAATTTACTTATTTACAATATATTTTTTTATATTATATAATTTTGAAAAATAATCAAGATGCTTTAACATACGCATCCTTCTGTTTCAAAGGAACATCCAATGCCGTCTGATGTTGAATTCAATCAAATGGATTTTTCACAAGTTGATCAAGTCAGCGATCGACTTAAAGTCCTGTCGAATCCTGATCGCTTAAAGATACTTTGTATTTTAGTAGATGGTGAATTGAACGTTCAGGAAATTGAGAATCGAACTCAAATTTTTCAACCCACACTTTCACAACAGTTAACCGTATTACGTAAAGCTGAAATGGTGGTGACTCGTCGTGAAGGTAAACAAATTTTTTATCAAGTGAGTGATCCTAAAGTCCTCACCATTATGCAAACACTTTATCGCTTATATTGCGATCGTACTTCATAATCTTGCAATTCTTTCAGTTGTGGATATGAGACTCAAATACGATCATATTCTCCATGCAAATGACCATGTATTAAATTTTAAAGTTTTGTATTCAAGAGTACTAACGACCAAAAAATTCTATTTTTCAAAAACTTCTTGCAAGTCTTTTGCCATTCCTTGCATAGACTTGAACTCTCCTTGTTGATTTTTCCATACCATAGCTGGCGTGGAAAAAAATCCATATTTATCCATGAGTAACTCGTTATAGTCGATTTTTTCATTTAAAGATTTTGATATATTTTGCGTAACAACTAATCGCTCTTTACCTTTCTTTTTATTGTAGTCATTAAATACTTTAGCAGGATCACTTGAGTTAAGTATGGTGGCAATTTACCCTCGACTATCTTCTCGAATCACACCAACTTGTATATGTCGAAGTTGAACTTTTCCCGAGTTTACCCATGGTCGTGCAGCTTCCCAAAATTGATGGCAATATAGGCAGTTAGGATCTGAAAATACATAAACAACGCGTGCTGCTGTATTTTCACCATCTTGAATCCAAGTCGACTTTTCAATGCTCTTCCATACATCATCTAATACGGCGTCTTTGACATGTGTATTTAATGCTTCAATAGAAATATTTTCACCTTGAGCATTATATAAATCACCCATAATGTAATATTTCTGATCATTAGAAATAAAAACCGTGCCTGGATGTTGGTTCATATGCCCTGCCCATCCTGTCATACCTGCTGGTGCTGGAATTTCTTTTACAAACTCAAAGCCCTCTGCTGAAATCTGCTTTTTTAAATCCGCATAACTGACGCTACTTATTAAAAATACGCTAGACAACAATATTAATTTATTTATATCTTTCATAACCTTTAGCTCTACTCAGCTGTCATTTTAATTAAATATTCTTGCAATTTTGCAGCGCTTAACTCACCCATATGTCTATCCACCAATTTACCTTTTTCATCGTAAAACAATGTAGTTGGCAAGCCAAAACTATTGCTCTGCTTGGGCATTTCCCCATTTACATCAAGTCTGACATTTTTAAAGTTGAAGCTGTGTTTTTGTAAATAGTTTTGAACCGTTGTGATATCTTCACCTTGATTGAGCATCACAAAATGAATATTGGGATGAGCCTTTTGTGCTTGAAAAAGTATTGGCATCTCTCTATGACATGGCGGGCACCAACTCGCCAACAAATTAACGACTGTAGGCTGACCCAAAAAATCTGTGAAATACCCTTCATTCTTATTTTCACTATGATCAGTTGGGAGTATCTGAAAACTTAGGTCAGGATAAAAACTTTCAACCTTGTATTGAGTTTTTATCGTTACGCCAATCGCTACCCAAAATAAAAACACCCCAACTAAAATGATTTTCATTTTTGTTCGTAAGCTTCGATTGAGAATGATATAGCTTAGCCCACCGAAGAATAATCCACTCCATAAGCTAAATCCTTTATCTTGGATTTTGAGTATATCTAAAGGATTTTCAATATAAATCTCCCAATAGAACATAACAAAGATGACTCTAGCGGCAACTGCTCCAATAATGATGCTTGTCCACACTGAATCTTTACTGATTTTGACTTGGGTATCTGTCCATTTATAGTGATGACCTAAAACATTGATCAGGATACTGATGAACAGTATCGCACTGAATAGAATCAATAAAACCCATGGAAACATGAGTGATCCAAGTTGAATCCCATCAAATGAAATCATTACTGAACCATCCCGACAGATTGTTCCTGCAATCGATTTAATAACTGTGTTGCAGTAAAAGTGCCAGTCAAGCGCAGATCACGTATTTCATCATGTTGCGTATTTAAAAAAATAAATGTTGGCGGACCTAAAATTTGCCATTTTTTTAACAGTTCATCTTGGCTTGGTTCAAAATGAGTGAGATCTAATTTAATTAAAACCAACTCATTGAGTTGGGCTTGAACATCTTCACGCGGAAGTACCTCTTTTTCTATCGGTTGACATGCAACACACCAATCTGCGTAAACATCAATTACTACGGCTTTACCTTGATTTGCGTTCAAAACATTTGAAAGCTGCGCAGCAGATTTGACTTTATGCCATGTATGTAATGTTTTGGCCTGCGTTACAAGTGAGTGCGTATACCCTTGCTGCACATAATTCATTCCTAAAAACATCATGCCAAGACTGAGTAATATGATGATGCTTTTAACCACTATTTTTTCGACATAAGGTCGCATTTTCCAGAGTAAATATACAGCGAATCCAAGAAGTAAAAGACCCATCAGAATTTGATAAATACTGGTTGGAATAAGTGGCCGTGCAAAATAAATGGCCACAAGCAACATCACGAAACCAAAACAGACCTTGAGTCGATCCATCCATACCCCAGGTTTAGGTAAAAAATGCGTCCCGAAAACTGCCGCAATAAAAAGCGGCAAACCAATCCCAATGCCCAAAACAAAAAGATAAGTCGCCCCTAATAAAGGTTGGTTCATCTGTGAGACAAATATTAATGCTCCAGCCAACGGAGCACTCATACAGGGTCCAACAATCAGTGCAGAAATCATCCCCATGAGTCCTGCACCGATCAATGTTCCACCTTTTTGTTTTTGTTGCCAAAGATCTAAGCGTTGTAACATTCCTTGAGGTAAAGAGATTTGAAATGCACCAAAAAGATTAAGAGCAAAAATAATAAAAAGCAGACTAAAAATACTGATGAAGATCGGACTTTGAAACCAACGCTGAAAACTATAGCCCAATTGAGAAACAACGAATCCCATTAACGCATAAACGATAGCCATCCCTGTGACAAAAATAAAAGCTATTACCGCGGCACGATATCCTCTGTGATTTTGCACAAGAATGCCTGATAAAATCGGAATTAAGGGCAATGAACAAGGCAAGAATGCCAACAATATTCCAAGTCCTAAAAACACCAATAAATTAAGCCATACACTTTGTTGAGAGAGCAAATTTAAAAAAAATTGATCGTTGTTCCATACACCCGAAAAACTGGCTGGCCTATTCAGATTTTCTTTAGATAAATTTGCATCTAGCGTGGATTGATCCTCACTGATTGGATCATTTTCCCCAAATTCGGTTTTATCTCGCTCAAGCGCAGTAGCGTTAAAATTTTTACGATCTGAGACTGTATTACTATCCTTTGAAATGAGTTGTGTTTCTGTTTTTGGTGAAGCATTTTCTTGTGCATCTCGAGTATTTACAACTCCATTAGATGCCGCTGAAATTTCTTTGAGATTTAAAACTTTCTTAGCTTGTGTAGTTTGCTGCGCTGGGAATAAACCTGTGCTGTCAGTTGTTATCGTTGTTCTTTGAATCGGATAACATAAACCACTTTCAGCACATCCTTGCCATTGAATCTTAAATTCTTGATTTGGTTTGACTGGAATATTGCTGATTACATCCTGATAATGCACTTGGGTCATACCAAAGTTTGGATCATCTTTCTCTTTTGGGCGTGGTAGAGATAACTTTACAGGACCTTGAATGTCTGAAACTTTGATTTGATCATGATAGAGATAGTAACCATCTGCGATCTTCCATTTTAGTTCAGCTTGATGATGACTGACTGATACTGCCTCAAATTGAAATGCTTGATTTGGTGGTAGAAAATCTGCAAATGCAAAATTACTCACCAAAGAACCAAGTAATAAACTACCCTTAAACCACTTATTCATATTGACTGTATCAGTTCCTGTCTAGTCGTTCAAAGTTCAACGAATGAATTAAGAAAGCGTGATAAAACAAATGCCGCTTCAACGCCAATCGTCACTCGAGATCGCTCATACATTTGTACTCGCCCTAACATGAACTTTATATCGCAAAAAATCTCATTATTCCGTTGGAATTCTTTAAATATTTCTGTTGATCACCATGGCACAGCGTTTGTGATTGAGACTTGACTCGAACCACCAAAGAAACCCTCATTTGATTCACCGACTACTCAACATCAAGATTAATCATTCTTTCAAAATACGATGCGATTGAATGACGAGTACTGAAAACTCAAGTTCAGGTAAAACATCTTTGAAATTGAACGAATTGATACTTATATTGACTGAAGACAAAATAAGTTTAGATGAATTTATCTTAAAGTTTTCTGTTGTATCGATTGGCTAGGATAAGCAGCATGCGCTTATTAATGATGCTCAGACCTTATCAAAAATCAAACAGGCCTTATAACACTGTGATCAAAAAAATTCGTGGTTAAAAAATCATATAATTAGTTCACCCAAATTTAATTAAAATACCCAACGATAATATGTGTGAATTAAATCACAAAATACACCAAATCAACATGTAAGAAAAACTTCACAATATAAGAATTAATTTTTAATAACCTTGAATGAAATTTCAAAATATTTCGTTATGAGTTATTTATCAATATTCAACTAAAATAGTGAGAATTTATTCTCATATTAAATTAAATTCAAAAACAGAATCACACTTAAATATTTAAAAAAACAACAATAAAACATAAAATACTGATTTATATATACTATTAATTTTAATAAATATTAATCCAATCACAAATAATATAATAAAAATATAATAAAATACAAAATATATATAAATAAAATAATTTATCTAAATAATAAAATAACAAATAAAAAAATATTATTGTGACTCAAACCTCATTATAACCACCATGATATTAATTCGTTCAAATTAATAATTAAAATAATGTTTGTTAAATTAATCTAAATATTGAACAATAATTAAACACGAAATCTAGCTATTAAAAATCAAGCTAGATCTCAAATAATATCCCATCATTAAGGTGTAATTATGAAATCCTTCGCGTTTGGTATTATAAGTTCAATTGCATTAATCTCGACTGGCTGTGTTTCAACCACATCATTAGGCACTGTAGCTTCCGAACGCAAACAACTCATGATTATTCCGGAATCAGCTTGGAATAAAATTTCAAACCGTAGCTATAATAAATTTGAAAAGAAAGCGAAAACTAAGTCTTTATATCTTGAAGATCCACGCTTAAATCAAATTTTGGCACGTTTAATCCCACATGCTAATCAATATTTACGTCAAGGTCGTCAACCAATTCAATGGCGAATTAACGGTGTGCTCAGCAGCAAACCGAATGCCCAATCCTTTCAAAGTGGGCAAATTGTAGTTAATTCGGCTGTATATATGTTTGAAAACTTATCTGATGACGAGTTAGCCACCCTAATTGCGCATGAAATGGCACACATTATCCGTAACCATAGTCGTGAAAAGGCTTCTCGTTTCGCAGCAATGAATTTAGGTCTAATGGGTGCAACCATGGGAACTGGGGCTGCCATCGGGCTTGCAAGTGGTTTATCAGGCAATCAAACCAATATGTCTCATCGCCGTCATCTAGAAGAAGAAGCTGATTTGATTGGTTTAGATTTGATGGTGAGAGCGGGCTACAATCACAACGCAGCACTCACATTTTGGGATAAATTCGAAGCAAATCTCAACAAACGTAAAATGAATAAAGATCAATCAACTTTGTTTGCAAGTCATCCGAGCAATGACCAACGTAAAGCATTCTTAACTGAACAAGTCATGCAGATCGAAATGTATCAAAAGGATGTCAACCTCACTGCATTACGATAATTTAGTATAAATAATAAAGCCCAACGCTATGTTG
>NZ_JFYL01000077.1 GCF_000632455.1 Acinetobacter sp. Ver3 | reverse complement strand
TAAACATTATAAATTAGACACTTTTTAATCAACTAGTAAATAAAGTGAAAAAAAATATTTCATTGTCATTTTTGGTGTATTTATTCAGTCTATCATCTTAAAAAAACTGACAAATTCTATAAACAATCGCTTTTCACAACCTTTAACATATTGATAAAAGGTATTAATAATCAAGCATTACTTGGTTTAAATCATCAAAATATGCACGTTTTTGTCTTTTTTTTTATGCCACTACCGTTGAAATTGTCTTATTATACGGCGGCGCTAGTGAAAAGCAGATAAATTCCTACTGATTAACTGAGTTTAGAACCAGTCACTTTAGGTCGTCATTTTTATCCATAAGTATAATTGACAATTTTTGACTACTCACTAAGCTTAGAGCAAATTTTGAAACCGTCTAACTCACGGATTACAACAGATTATTTCGGGTTAGATAAAACATTCACCAGGACAGGAGATCTATTGAATGTCTGAAGCAACTGGCAAAAAAGCCGTATTACAGCTTGATGGCAAAGAAATTGAATTACCAATTTACAGCGGCACATTGGGCCCAGATGTAATCGACGTTAAAGATGTATTGGCCGCAGGTCACTTCACTTTTGATCCTGGTTTTATGGCTACAGCGTCTTGCGAGTCTAAAATCACATTTATCGATGGTAATAAAGGTGTTCTATTACACCGTGGTTATCCAATCGACCAACTAGCTACTAAAGCTGATTATTTAGAAACTTGCTACTTATTATTAAATGGTGAGCTTCCTACAGCTGAGCAAAAAGAAGAGTTTGACGCTAAAGTTCGTAACCACACCATGGTTCACGATCAAGTTAGCCGCTTCTATAACGGTTTCCGCCGTGATGCACACCCTATGGCGATTATGGTTGGTGTTGTTGGTGCGTTATCAGCGTTCTATCACAACAACCTTGATATCGAAAATGTTGATCACCGTGAAATTACTGCGATCCGTTTGATTGCGAAAATTCCTACCCTTGCTGCGTGGAGCTACAAGTATACTGTTGGTCAACCATTCGTTTACCCACGTAATGACTTAAGCTATGCAGAAAACTTCTTGTACATGATGTTTGCTACTCCAGCAGATCGTGATTACAAAGTTAACCCTATTCTTGCAAAAGCAATGGATCGTATCTTCACGCTTCATGCTGACCATGAACAAAATGCTTCTACGTCTACAGTACGTTTAGCTGGTTCTACTGGTGCTAATCCGTATGCATGTATCGCTGCTGGTATCTCTGCACTTTGGGGCCCTGCTCACGGTGGTGCAAACGAAGCTGTTCTTAAGATGCTTGATGAAATCGGCTCTGTAGAAAACGTTGCTGGCTTCATGGAAAAAGTGAAGACTAAAGAAGTTAAACTTATGGGCTTCGGTCACCGTGTTTATAAAAACTTCGATCCACGTGCTAAAGTAATGAAAGAAACTTGTGATGAAGTTCTTGGTGCTTTAGGTATCAATGATCCACAGTTAGCTTTAGCAATGGAATTGGAGCGTATCGCACTTTCTGATGAATACTTCATCAAGCGTAACCTTTATCCAAACGTTGACTTCTATTCAGGTATCATCCTTAAAGCGATTGGTATCCCAACAGAAATGTTCACTGTAATCTTCGCACTTGCACGTACTGTTGGTTGGATCAGCCACTGGTTAGAAATGCACAGCGGCCCATACAAGATTGGACGTCCTCGTCAACTTTACACTGGCGAAGTTCAACGCGATATCGTTCGTTAATTCGAACTGCGTCGACAGTCATAAAACCACCCTTTGGGTGGTTTTTTATTAACTGATTAACAACAAAATATTATTTTCAGCCCTGATGAAATAGAAACCTCGTATATCTAGAATATCTACAAACAAAAAAAGCCTGATTAAATCAGGCTTTTTTGATCAGTGTTGTGAATAATCATCCAAATTTAATGAGCTTAACTGCTGTTTTAATTTTGCAAGAGACCATGGCCATGCTGCAAAATTACGACCATTTTCATCCAAATAGTAACTCTTACAGCCCCCTGCATTAAATACAGTGGTTTTAAGATGCTTTTGAACCAATTGATTATGTCGCTTAACAACGTCGTCTTTAATCACAAGCTTGTTAATATTTTGCTTTTTGATCTTTAGTAGGCCATCAAGAATATAATCTAATTGAGCTTCAGCAATACCAATAAATGAGTCATAAACCAGAATATTTGGTCCTAGCACCAAAAATGCATTTGGTACATTGGTAATACTTGCACCTAAATAAGCTTCTGGTGAACTATTTTTCCAGCGATCTGCTAAGAGCTTCCCATCCATATCGTAAATGCGTTTACCAATTGGCGGATGCGATACCTCAAAACCCGTACCCCAAATGATGACATCTACTTCATGACGCTCACCATTGGCCGCAACGACCGTATTCCCATCAATCTCAACCAACCCCTCATTGATTAGTTTCACATTATCTTGTTGCAATACTGGATAGTAATTGTTGGCAAATAAAAGACGTTTACAGCCAATATCAAAATTTGGTGTGACTTTTTTTCTTAATTCATCATCTTGAATTTGCAACTTCAATAATTGTTTGCTTAAGAAATTCACAGGCTTCAGCACTTTCGGATTACGCAAACCAAAGTTAATGCCATTTAAAATTTGGGCAATACTGCTCCGCCAAGTGGATTGAATAACGGGAAATTTCTGGATCAGTGATTTCGCTTGATCATTCAAATTCATATCAGCTTTTGGCAACACCCAAGGTGCTGTACGCTGAAACACAAAGAGTTCTTTCGCTAATGGCTGAACCTGAGGAATAAATTGAATCGCTGAAGCACCTGTACCAATAACAGCAATACGTTTACCTTTCAGATCGTACTCATGATTCCATCTTGCAGAGTGAAACATTTCCCCCTTGAAACTTTCTATGCCCTTAATTTTTGGAAATGATGGCTCAGTAATCGGTCCCGTTGTAAAGATTACCGTTTTTGCTAGATACTTTCCTTGAGAAGTTTCTAACGACCACTGCGCCTTCTCGTTATCCCAACGTGCTGTTTTTAATTCATGATTAAATTGGATTTTTTCAGTCAGTTGATGCTTCTCAACCACTTCCTCAAGATAACTTAAGATTTCTGGCTGCTTGGCAAACAAATGACTCCATTTGTGACTTGGCGAAAAGGAAAAAGAATATAAGGCTGAAGGAACATCACATCCACATCCTGGATAATTATTATCGCGCCATGTACCACCAACTCGGTTCGCTTTTTCCAGCACAATGTAGTCGCGATATCCTGCCTGATTCATTTTATATGCCGCAGCGATACCGGAAATACCTGCACCAACAACAATCGTGTCATACACCTTCTGTAATTGTTCGACTTTAAGTTCTTTATCTGCGTTATTTTTTTTCTTTACTTTTACTTCTGCTTTTTCAGATTGATCAGCAGTTTGAATTTTTAAATCTGCATTGCTCTCTAATTCGTTATCGAGTGTCATTCTTTTATCTCTCTATTATTTTACAAAACGCTTAAACCATGGATAACCTACACCTAACATTTTGGTATATAAGGTCGGTGAAGCACGCTTCATCAACCAAAATAATTTCGCGTCTGGTTGTGGAATCGTATAAAGAATGCCTTTATCTAAATTGTTTAAGGTTTTTTGTGCAACTTGATCGCTTGTGACAAATGCATGATTCTGCAATAAATCATCCGCTAAACCCGAGTAATTGGAAGGTAATCGCCCATTCTTCATAATATTAGTAGGTACTAAAGTTGGGCAAAGCACATTCACACGGATATTATCTTGATGTAGTTCTGCAGATAACGTTTCAGATAATGCAAGTACACTAGATTTCGTCACGTTATAAGCTGTCATTTCAGGTGCAGCTGTAAATCCTGCTGCTGAAGCAACATTAATAATTGCCCCATAACCTTGTTGTTTAAACTTCGGTACAAAAAAGTGGCAACCATGAATCACGCCCCATAAGTTGACATGCATACACCATTGCCAATCTTCTAGTGTTATCTCATCAAACTTACCACCTAACCCCACGCCAGCATTATTAATAACAAGTGTCACAGGATGATTAAAAAGGTTTTCTGCTTGATTCGCCAATCGCTCAACATCTTCCTTTTTTCCCACATCGCAGGATTCAGCAAATGCTTTTTGCCCTGTGGTCTGAGAAATCAGCTGAACAGTTTCTTCAGCTGCAGCTAAATTAATATCAGCACACACCACTTGACCACCACGTTTTGCAATTTCCAATGCAAAACTGCGTCCAATACCACTTCCAGCACCCGTTACCACAGCATAAGCCTGATGGCTCGGTTTAATTTTCTTCTTAAAAAAAAGCATGAACTATCCTTATTCTTATACCTTTAAATCAGGCATGAATTCCTTCGTAAAGTATGGTGTTAAAATACCATCCACTGGATTTAATAAACGTTCTTTGTAGTACTCTAAAAACGCTGATGTATCATGATCATTCGGATGGAAGTCTGGTTTGAGATATTCGAAAATATGTTTGATCGAACTGCCATAAACACCATCTTTTAGACCAAAAATCAAACCTACACTTCGGTACATATCTTTGTAGTAACTTAAACTGATTAGATTTGATGGCTTACGATAAAATGGCACAATTAAGGATGCAGCAGAAATCAGCACTAAAATCGTAATAAGCGCTGGGAAAAAGCCTGCTATCCTTAAAGCATAGTTACTCGAAAGAAGTTGGAACACATCATATGCAATATCTTTATGCTCTGATTCCTCAAGCATATGCCACATCCAAATTGCGCGTTGTTTCTCATCTTGAGATTCGAAGAAAATATGCTCATGATTCATCATGTATTCAGCAAGCACTGCGGTAAAATGCTCAATCCCAGCCATAAGCGATAATTTCATTGGCTGAGGCAACCGATTAAAACCATATTCAAAAACGTGATGCGCCAGAAATCTAAACAATTTGACAGGCAAATCTGCCTTTAAAAAAGCGTCATTTAATTCTTCATGAAGTTTAGAATGTAAAGCCTCTTGCCCAATCAGCGCTGTCACTCTTTGCTTGAGTAATGGATCTTGAATAAAGTCACGATGATAACGTGCCGTATCAATAACGAGATCCTCACCATAGGTTAAAAAAATTGAAAGTGAGGCAAAGTAAGCACTTGCTAATTCCGCATTCAAATAAAATTTTGGATCAATCTTTTGATGATCAAAATCAAATTTCATATGACGAATTGGAATAGCTTTTGATTGATTCTCAGGATCAAATTTAGAAC
This sequence comes from Acinetobacter sp. Ver3, assembly GCF_000632455.1. Classification (GTDB taxonomy): domain Bacteria; phylum Pseudomonadota; class Gammaproteobacteria; order Pseudomonadales; family Moraxellaceae; genus Acinetobacter. Next base: position 6,486 of record NZ_JFYL01000077.1, on the reverse strand, counting down.
CGTTTAGAAATTTAGAAATTTTTTTTAGTGGCTGAGTTAATAACATGGCGAACCTTCTCTTTTATCTCAGTGAATAAATTCAAATAATGTGAATTCTTCGACGTTTCTAAAAAATTAAGATAAAAAGACGAAATAGCCATTTGCATAATAAATCTTTAGAGATGGCATAATTGCTCATTCATCAAGATTGTCTAACAAAATTATTAAGTTTTAATCAGTAAATACCATTTCATTATCATTAAAGGTCAACACCATTTTTAACAAGTAATGATTCCAAATAGTGATATTTTGAATGTCACATAAACTTTAAGTAGATTAAGAAATAAGTATGATGTTGTGGATGCCACTTATTTTAAAATGGATAAAATTTGACGCTTTTAGATGTAGATCACTCACCCAAGGTGAAATCACGTTGAGCCAAAGTGTCTTTGGTGATCTTATAGATTATGACAGTGTGAAAATCATGAATCATCCGTTTCTACCGTGGCAACCCTCAGCGGTATTTATGGCACCAAAGGGCTATTTGCATATTCGTAACAAACATTTCAAAACTGACTATTCGAAAGAAAATAAAATCTATCAAGGAATTTTCATTCACGAGATGACTCATATTTTACAACACCAACAAGGACAAAATGTTTTGCTCAAAGGCGCTTTTCTGCAAAGTGCGTATTTTATTTCCTTCAAAAAGTATAATCCTTATGCCTATAAATTTGACCCTAAAAAAAATTTCAATGAATACAACATTGAACAACAAGGCGAAATAGCTAGACATATATTTTTGAAAAAGATTCCGAATATTATTTTGAATCAATAAAAACTGTAAAATTAAAAGAATATTTTTTATTCAAGCTATTGATTTGTGAATCAGAAACACCATATCAGCTTTGAAATCTGATTTACTGTGTCGCAAATCCATTACGATTTAATTTTTTATGTACAAACAATGGCAAAAGCTAGTATCTACTTTTATTTTAGATAGAATACATATGAATCGTAGTTTTTGCTGTGCAAGAAATAAGATCTTTTATCATGTTTTAATGATGTAAATTTGAGCCATTTGGCAGTTATGTAATATCACATACACACAGCTGAATAATTACTCCAATAAAATCAGCACGTGCTGTATATAAACCTATAGGATAGGACTTGGTTTAAATGAATAGTTTTAAAGTTTCTCTTGCTCAATTCTCTCCATTTGTCGGCAATTTAGATGCCAATGTTCATCGAATGATTGGACTCGCTAACGAAGCCAAACAGCAAAATGCCAATATCATTGTGTTTCCTGAACTTTCGACCATTGGTTATCCTGCAGAGGATCTCCTACTTCGTCCAAGCCTAAGCAAACGTACAGCATCAGCTTTCGAAAAACTGGCTGAAGTGAAAGACATTGTGATGGTATTTGGTTTTGTTAATCAAGCTGATTCGGGTGCACGCTATAACTCTGCAGCCGTTATGAAAGATGGGCAAGTATTAGGTATTTATAACAAGCAAAATTTACCAAATTATAGTGTTTTTGATGAAAAGAGATATTTCGCTGAGGGTCATCAACACCTTGTATTTGAGTATTTAGGACATAAATTCGGTGTATTAATTTGCGAAGATGTCTGGACACTTGAGAGTGTTCAACAACTTGCCAAACTGAATGTTGAAACTGTTCTTGTGTTAAATGCCTCACCATACGAAGTTGGAAAGCCTCAACACCGTGTTGTTACGCTTAAAGAGTTAGCTAAACAATTGAATCTCAATCTTGTTTATGTCAACCAAGTAGGCGGGCAAGATGATCTCATTTTCGACGGAACAAGTTTCGTTGTGAATGCAAATGGTGAAGTTGTACTTGAAGCACCAAGCTTTAAAGAAGACCTTTTTCATGTTGAATATGAAGCAGAGCTTAAATCTTTTAAAGCCGCTACCAAAGCACCTGCATTAGATACGATTGCAGAAATTTACCAAGCTTTGGTTTTGGCAACACGAGATTATGTAAAACGCTCAGGTTTCCCTGGTGTCATTCTTGGTCTCTCTGGTGGTATCGACTCAGCACTCACCCTTGCAATCGCTGTCGATGCTATTGGAGCAGATAAAGTTCAAGCTGTTATGATGCCTTACACATATACCTCTCAAATCAGTGTTGAAGACGCGACTGAGCAGGCAAAACGTATGGGAGTCACTTTTGGTATTGCGGAAATTCACCCAATCGTCAACAGCTTTATGCAGACATTACACCCATTCTTCGGCAATTCTCCTGCTGATGCAACTGAGGAAAATTTACAAGCTCGCGCACGCGGCACCTTATTAATGGGTCTGTCGAATAAATTTGGTAATCTTGTTTTATCTACAGGTAACAAATCTGAATTATCTGTTGGTTACTGCACACTGTACGGTGATATGGTCGGTGGTTTTGCTGTACTTAAAGATGTTTATAAAACGATTGTATTTGAGTTAGCGAAATACCGTAATAGTTTGGAAGATACGCCTGTAATCCCTGAACGTGTGATTACTCGCCCACCTTCTGCTGAATTACGACCTGATCAAAAAGATCAAGACTCTTTACCACCTTACGATGTTCTTGATGCAATTTTATATGCATATATTGAAGAAGATCAGAGTCTGGAAGATATTATTTCTAAAGGTTTTGATCGAGATATCGTGACTAAAGTCATTGGATTGGTTGATCGCAACGAATATAAGCGCCGTCAGGGTGCAATTGGTCCACGTATATCCTCTCGTGCATTTAGCCGTGAACGCCGCTATCCAATCGTAAATGGATGGAAAGCAGGTGTCTAACTCGACACAACTCAATCAATTTGCTCAAGCACTTATGCTTGAGCAAATCCGGTTTACGCAACAGTATTTATTAAATGCTGAATCTAATTCTGTAATAGACACGTTTGTTTCACAGGCTTATGCTCAGTTTAATCGAATCAAACTAAAAGACATTGTAAATATTGAACAACTTCATGCTGTTGTTTCAAAATATGCTTTTGAATTAAATCTTGGACCTGATTTACTAGAGTTTATTGGCGCAGTTGCACAACGCATTTACCTTCATTTAAAGGATTCAAATGCTTTAATCGGAGATTTAATTTCTGACCATGATTTTGGGCTATGGCTAAATAAAATTCTTGAATTAGATCAAGTACGTTATGGTTTAAAACAACAAATTTTAAGTCATGAGAAGGCACATGCAGTAAGTCTTCAATTAGCAAATCAAATTTTAGAAAAATATACACCTTGGCTGGATAGGCTTCGAAAAAATAAAATTCAAAATCATACGGTCAAATCAAAGATTTTTAATTTTCTCCAAGATCAGCAACACACATTAGAGTTAAAACTAGAATCCCAACTTGCAAATGCAATATTGGTTCAATTAGGCGAAATTATCACACTGCCTCAAAATGAACTTTATGAAATCATTCAACATATTTGGTCAGATCTCCAATTTCAAAAAATTTCAGCTCAGCTTGAGCAGATTGAAGCCATTGATGTCGAAGATTTTTTTATTTTGGTCTATGAAACCTGGAGAAATTTACGCCAATCCGCTGAGATTCAGTCCATCATTTTAGAAGTGGTTGATGAGTTCTATGAATATTTTGGTGATTACAGTTTACAAGCTTTACTCACGGCTGTTGGACTAACTCAAGAAGATTTAGTGATCGAAGCCCATCGTTTTGCACCTCAACTTATCACCATGTTAAATGATTTTGGCATTCTAGAACAATTAATTCAAAGTTTGATTCAGCCTTTTTATCAAGCACAATCTACACTTGATCTTATCTCAGGACATTTTGAGAAATAAAAAAAAGACCATGCGGTGAGCATGGTCTATAAAAATGGTGGCTATGACGGGACTTGAACCTGTGACCCCCGCATTATGAGTGCGGTGCTCTAACCAACTGAGCTACATAGCCGTAAACTGTGTGCGCATTATCTTAAGTTATCGTTGTATCGTCAAGCATACGAAAGCACTAATGATCACCCTTTATACAAATAAACCTTATTTGAACAAAATTAATCCATAATTATATGATTTTATTGTAATAGTAAGGTTTCAATAACATCAAAATCATGCTCAATCCTCAATATTTTATTCTCATATGCTGTTTAAGCCTTGTGAGCGGATGCCAAACGACTCACCCCATATTTGTGAATTATCACGGTGTACGCATGGATGTCGCTCAATGGATCAATGCTCAAAACTTTATAACCATGCAACAAAAACGAACTCTAGTTCAATTAAGCCGTGCTCAACAAAAGCTCGTGCATATTGATGTCATTCCTGAAGATCATAAACTTGCCGTGAGTAAAGAGAATGCGGTTGCTCTTCATTGTGCACAGCTTTATTTGTCTGAGCAAAAAATTGAAAGCTTGCAAAATATTGTGTTTTCAAATGTAAATCAGACAGCCGTTTTAGCACAATTTGAACAAGAGTTTCCAAAAATTAAGCTAGATTCTCAGCTTATTCAGTGCCAATGAAAACTCAAGATTTCACACATAAAAAAAGACCACACTAGTGAGTGTGGTCTATAAAAATGGTGGCTATGACGGGACTTGAACCTGTGACCCCCGCATTATGAGTGCGGTGCTCTAACCAACTGAGCTACATAGCCGTAAACTGTGGGCGCATTATCTACTTGATTGATGTATCCGTCAAGTAATATCGGCACTGTTTGATCAAAATTTGTTGAAGTGAGCCGATAAGCCGGGTTCTGTCTAGAACGATCATTCCTCTAGGCATACAATCACTCATATGCTCAAGCGACCTACCCGAATCCAGTATGGGCCATACCTTAAGGATTCCTATTTGGTCTTGCTTCAGGTGGGGTTTACCATGCCATGAACTGTTACCAGTCATGCGGTGCGCTCTTACCGCACCCTTTCACCCTTACCATATTCTAGGCTAAACCGAAGTTCAGTTGCAAAATGGCGGTCTACTCTCTGCTGCACTTTCCGTAGGCTTACGCCTCCCAGGCGTTACCTGGCACCTTGCCCGATGAAGCCCGGACTTTCCTCCCCTGCTTTAGTCACGAAGACCTTCACAGCAGCGATCGTCTGGCTCACTTCAAGTTGCGCATCTTAACAAACTTTGTGATCAATTGCTCGTGCTTTTTTGAGCAATTAGTTTTTTATACTTTTCCAGCAATTCATCCTCAGATTCCACATGATTAGGATCTTTAGGAATACAGTCTACCGGGCAGAATAATGAACACTGGGGTTGGTCATGATGACCAACACATTCAGTACATAGATTCGGATCAATTTCATAGATCAGTTCACCCATATAAATCGCTTCATTTGGGCATACAGGCTCACAAACGTCACAGTTGATGCACTCATCCGTAATAATTAAAGACACTCTACCAACCTTGCTGATGCTTACGTTCAAATGCCTCAACAACTGCTTTTGGCACAAATTTCGTCACATCACCTTTCAAACGTGCAATTTCACGAACTAATGTGGATGAAATAAACGAGTATTGCTCTGACGGCGTTAAAAATACAGCTTCAAAATTTGAATCTAATTGACGATTCATATTTGCAAGTTGAAACTCATATTCAAAGTCAGACACTGCTCTTAAACCTCTGAGTACAGCTGTTGCCTTTTGCTCTTGAAAAAAATTCACCAATAAACCGTCAAAACCAACAAACTCTACATTGTCTAAATGGCTTAACGATGATTTTGCAAGCGCAACTCGCTCATCTAAACTAAACACTGGATTTTTGTGATGACCAATTGCAATCGCAACTACAACTTCATCAAACATTTTTGCAGCACGAGATACAAGATCAATATGACCATTGGTAATAGGATCGAATGTTCCCGGATAGATGACACGAGTTTTAGACATCCATTTATACTCTAAGATTATTATGTAGGCGCATAGTTTAACAAAAACTCAATTCACACGCACACTTGTTGACAGTGAAATGACTTCACCTCAAGCCAAGTTTGAGGCAAAATAGGTCTAATCTTGGAATATTTGTATTATGTCGAAATCGATTGTAGTAAAAAAAAATAATAGTGGCACTATTGCGCTTAACAAACGTGCACGTCACGATTATTTTATTGAGGAAAAATTTGAAGCTGGTTTAGCGTTACAAGGTTGGGAAGTAAAATCTCTTCGTGCTGGACGCATGAGTATCACGGAAAGCTATATTATTTTCAAAAATAATGAAGCTTATTTATTTGGTGCTCAAATTCAACCTCTTCTTTCTGCTTCAACTCATATCGTTCCCGAAGCAACACGTACTCGTAAGCTACTTCTTTCACGTCGCGAACTCGAGAAACTCCAAGGAGCGATCAATCAAAAAGGTTACACATGTGTACCTTTGGCGTGCTATTGGAAAGGTCGTTTAGTCAAACTCGAAATTGCACTTGTTAAAGGTAAACAATTACACGACAAACGTGCCACTGAAAAAGACCGCGATTGGCAGCGCGATAAAGCAAGAATTTTTCATAAATAAAAAAACCGCTCAAATGAGCGGTTT
>NZ_JFYL01000076.1 GCF_000632455.1 Acinetobacter sp. Ver3 | reverse complement strand
CTTTGTTTTTCAACAAGTTTTAATCAACATCACCGCCGATGGATGTGCATTCTACAGTATTTCATATCCAATGCAACCATGTTTTTTTAAATATTTAAATAAAATATGATTAACTGGATATTTATTGTTCAATTTACGTGATTTTTATGCTTTTTTAGCTATTTTTTAAGCGTGCATGGCACAATACTTGCAAAATTATCCATTAATTTTTCATCTTTATTAATTTCTTGCCACTTTAAACTACGGCAATCTATATATTCACAATACCCAGATTGCCCCTCTTCTTGAATTCCGTCAATCTGCACCTCATAACTAAAACTACCGACATAACCTGCGGCAACACCGAATTTAAAATCTCCACGACTTTCACCTTTCACGATTATTTTTCTTTTTTTATTTTCAAATGACCATTCAAATACGCGCGCTAAATACATCTCATGCCCATTAGGGGTTTTTACTTTTGGGTATACACGATGAACTTTGAAATAAACATCATCAAACATTTCAGATGTCTGAGTTTTTAAATCTCTTAAATACATTCTTGATTGTACAATTTGATTTAAACCATTACGTATATGAGCAAGAAGTAACTGCCTTTGATCAATCAAATTAATAATCTGATAGGTAAAAAAATGAAGTGGTAGATAAGGAATATTGATCGCTCTAGCAAATTCAAATGATCCTAACTGGTCAATTTTATATGTTTGTTCTTTATAGGTTACTATTCCTTTGCATTGACACACTAATGACCAGTGATCAAATAAACCTAATTTTAGTTTGGTAAAGTGCGAAATAATTGGTTGAGTTTGAATATTCAGATCAACGGAAAGTTCATTGTCCTTTCTTATTAATTTGAAGTTTGGGATTGAGCCTTCTAGTTGCTCTCTTTGTCCGAATACAAATTTATTCTCTTTAATCTCGCAATCATTAATGATTGAATAACCATGAAAATGTCCAACCATATGTGGACTAATGCTCGTAATGAGTGAAACAGTATCCAAGGCTCTTGTTTTAATTGCATAATCATTACGCAGCATTGGAACATTCGGCTGTCCGATAATGGTTAAAAAATTAAAATAATGAAGTGGAGATGGTAATCCTGGAATCATCAATCCTTGATGAATAATTTTATAGATTCCTCGTGGACCGTGATAATCCAACCGAAAAGGAAAAGGAGCCTGATTCAGCTGTTTTGAATCGTCCGCTAAACTCATCAACAACTGCATACCAAACTCCTTTTTTATTTATATTGTTTTTTCTCGAGCCAAAAATGTAGTGACGAAACCTGAAAGTGCATAAATTATCGAGAGCACTAAAATACCGACAGGAATATTGTATGTAATCGCAGCAAAGATAAACACAACAATAGGCAAGACTGCGAACGGCACACGTTTACGATCTACGGTTTTAAACGAATAGTATTTAATATTCGAAATCATCAGCAAGCCAACTGCAATAATAATGACTGCATTTATCGTCTGAATCATTGGATCAGATAGGACAAAAATTTCAGGGAAATCACGCCCCACCCAAACCAAAGAAATGATCATTACTGCGGCTAGAGGACTAGCTACACCAATAAAATAGCGTTTATCAACCACACCTATTTGCACATTGAAACGTGCCAATCGGAATGCAGCACAAGCAGTATAGACAAAACATGCAGCCAAACCGATTCGACCTAGATCATGGAGGCTCCAGCTATACATCAAAATTGCAGGCGCAACACCAAATGCCAACATATCTGATAATGAATCAAACTGCTCACCAAAAGGGCTTTGCGCTCCAATTGCTCGTGCGACCCGACCATCTAAACCATCAAATAAAGCAGCGATAAAAATGGCATAAATGGCTTGTGTGAATTCGCCATTCATACTTGCAATAATTGAGTAAAACCCTGACAACAATGCCGCAGTAGTAATCAGATTTGGCCACAGATAAATCCCACGACGCTTAACCTTTTGCCCTTCTTGTGTATGTTCCTCTTCTTCAACTTCGAAAGTAATACCATCAAAGCCCGGAACATTTCTTGGAGAAGATTCAGTTTCAGGTTTATTTATATTTGTCATTGTCATTCGTCCTAACTGTAGCCTTATCTCTCAATATTCTTATTCGCCGACCAACCAACGAACGGCAGCATGACCACCATTTTCACTCATTCTTAAGTGCGGAAAAAGCCATTGCAATGCTTCATCTGCATCTTCAGAAAACTTCCAAGGTGGATTAATCACTAATAAACCACAACCGTTTAATCCTACAGGTGTATCGTCTGGCCATACACATACTTCACAAACCAATTGACGGCGAATACCAGTCTTAATCATTTTTTTCTCAAAACGATCAATCATTGCGCGGTCTTTAATTGGGTACCAAATTGCAAATATGCCTGTAGGCCATTTCTTATATGCCGTAGCGATGAGTTCAACCAACTGCGGAAAATCCTTTCGCTCCACCTCATATGGTGGATCAATCATGACCAATCCACGTTTTTCTTTAGGAGGAATCACACCGAGCAAACCTTCATAAGCATCACGCTCATGCAAACCTGCCCGACGATCACGCACATTCATGTAAAGTTGCTGAAATACATCTCGTTGCATCTCAAAAATTGTTGCTTTATCTGTTTCGCGCATTCCTTCCAAAGCGAACCATGGCGAACCCGGATAAGCGCCTTTTCCGGCACCTGCACGCATATCTTCTACAACTTTAAGATATTGCTTAACACCTTCAGGGGCATTACGCTTAATTGAGTCATCGAGTTTAACTAAACGGTGAATACCATTTAAAAACTCTCCCGACTTCTGTGCTGCAGACGTTGATAAATCGTATTTACCTGCACCACCATGTGTATCAATGTAACGATACGGCTTATCTTTTTGATTAAGACGTGACAAAATCTGAAGCAACAATACATGCTTCATGACATCGGCAAAGTTTCCAGCATGGAAATGGTGACGGTAATTCATGTTTCAATTATTCCTAAGATCAACAATCATTTTAACATGAAAAAGTGTTTCATTCAGAATCGATTATTACTCTAAAATAGCTGACCTTTTTTTTATACAGTAAATAGCGAGATAAATATGGAAGCAGTTGTCATCCCAGGGGATTGGAATGTTGATCAAATCCTTGATGATTTAGATCAACATGGCTTCAGTATCATCGATCATGCATACCCACCAAGCTATTTAAAAAACGTTGTAAATGAATGCCAAATCCATCTCGATGATTTTCGAAATGCAGCAATTCAAAATGGCATTGTCAGCACAATCCGCAGCGATCACATTTTGTGGTTAGATCCAAAACTATCAATTTCCCATCAACACATAAAAACCTTAGATTTACTCTCTCAGGAATTAAATCGTGCATTTTATTTAGGCATTCAAGAAGTCGAAGCCCACTTCGCTTGTTATAATCCTGGTGATTTCTATGCTTTACATCGAGACAACCCTCAAGGCAAAAATGGTCGTGTGATGTCGACAGTTTTTTATCTGCATGAGGAATGGCATCAGCATTGGGGTGGTCAACTAAAGCTACAAGATAAGAATAATCAGTGGCATATTATTGAACCCCAACCTAATCGCATCGCTCTATTTCAAAGCGATTTATTACATGAAGTTCTTGTTGCACACCACCAACGTCTTTCGATTACAGCTTGGTTAAGGACCGCACGAACTTTAATTTAGCGCTTTATTTTTTCGAAGTTGCCTCCATATAGGTTTTAAACCTGATGAGGACTCATCCATGCAATCAAATACCAAGCTAATTATTCAACGCATTGGTGAAACAGACCAACTTTACTTACAAAAAAATACGCCTGAGCTTGCCTTTGAACGTGCCGAATTGCGTTTAGAGCTGGTCAGTATGAGTAAGCTTCGTCAGGAACAAATTCATTTTCTTCAAGAAGCGATTGTTCTTCTTGAACAAGGTCGAGTAGATTTCGAAGAAATGCCAATGCGTTTGTATATTAATCTTACCCTGATGTTAGCTAGAGCCTACATGATGTATTTTGAGATTACTCAAGATGAAAAATTTGCGATCATCACCCAGCAAATTTTAAAATCATTAACATCGACCAATCATAGTGATGTTTATTTTAATCTGGCTTATGCTTGCGCTTCTCGTAAAGAGTCAGCACTTACACGCCATTGGCTAAATAAATATTTTAAAACTATTGATCATGATTTAGAGGTGATAAGAACTCACCCTGCTTTCAAACAATTTCATGACCAAGAGTGGTTTATCCAGTTAACCAAACCTAAGATGCATTAAAAAAAGCCCCATGAAAGGGGCTTTTTTAGGCCATTTTTAATTTATATGCATCCATATGTAACTGTTGATTAAGTTCATCTATCCATATTGCCCAATCATCATCTTGTACTAAATGACTAATTAAGAAGTCGCGCTGACCTTTATTCCAAAATGGTGCATCATGTAAATTTTGTTGAGCGGAAAGCTGATGTGTACGGATATAGAGTTCAATTGCCGCTGGACTATTTGCCAACCCCAATTGAGAAAACAATAACGCTAAGGAAGGTTTATGTTCCATCAAGAGACTCCCCTTATCAGATTTTAATAAAATTATTATTTAAATAACTTATAAGAAATCCATGAAAAAACCCAGCTTTTGGTCTGGGTTTATTGTTTCAATTTGTGATTATATTTTCATCACTTTGTGTCGTTTGTGAGTTGCTCACTCAGTTGATCAATGACAATGGCCCATTCATTATCTTTTTTCCAATGACTAATAATAAAATCGCGTTGCGATGGGTTCCAAAAATCAGCTTCATGCATCGGCGTATTGGGATCAAGCCGATGTGTTTGTATAAAGTGATCAATCCCTTCAGGTGAGCTATCTAGGCCCAATTGCTCAAAAAGTAATTCTTGATTTACTTCCATATCTAACATGGATTGCTCCTTGAATTTTCATGATTTTGTTCAAGATAACATGTCAATACTAAGTTCAATGTAGAAGGATTTCTTAAGCATTGTTAAGTTTTGTGCATAAAAAAAGCACTCCCAATGGAGTGCTTTTTTAATTTAGTTGAAAACTAAATTATTTAACCATATCAGCAATCGCTGCACGTTCTTCTTCTAACTCATTAAGCGTGAAGTTGATACGCTCACGGCTGAATTCGTCAATTTCAAGACCTTGAACGATTTTGTACTCGCCATTTTCACAAGTTACAGGGAAACCGAACATTACGCCTTCAGGGATACCGTAAGAACCATCAGAAGGAATACCCATAGTTACCCATTCGCCGTTTGTGCCAAGAGCCCAATCGCGCATATGGTCGATTGCAGCGTTTGCAGCAGAAGCAGCAGAAGAAAGACCACGCGCTTCGATGATCGCAGCACCACGCTTACCAACAGTTGGAAGGAATACGTCTTTATTCCATGCAGCATCGTTGATTTTGTCTTTTAAGCTTTCGCCGTTTACGTTAGCAAAACGGTAGTCAGCATACATTGTTGGAGAGTGGTTACCCCAAACTGTCATGTTTTTGATGTCAGAAACTGCAACACCAGCTTTTTGAGCAAGTTGAGTTAACGCACGGTTGTGGTCAAGACGTAACATTGCTGTGAAGTTTTTCGCTGGAAGATCTGGAGCAGATTTCATTGCGATATAAGCATTCGTGTTAGCAGGGTTACCTACAACAAGAACTTTAACGTCACGGCTAGCAACTTCGTTAAGCGCTTGACCTTGACCGATGAAGATTTCACCGTTGACTTTAAGAAGGTCAGCACGTTCCATACCAGGACCACGTGGACGTGAACCAACAAGAAGCGCGTAGTCAGCATCTTTGAATGCAACTTTAGGATCATCAGTACCGATCATGCCAGCCAATAATGGGAAAGCACAGTCGTCAAGTTCCATCATCACGCCTTTAAGCGCTTGTTGAGCTTTCTCAACAGGAATTTCTAATAATTGAAGAATAACTGGTTGGTCTTTACCCAACATTTCACCGCTAGCGATACGGAATAAAAGGCTGTAACCAATTTGACCAGCAGCGCCAGTAACGGCAACGCGAACAGGTTGCTTCATGTAATTATCTCCAGTTGAGAGGATAGTCAATGCGATTAAATAGCTGTTCTATCTAATCTTAATAATCATAAACGGCGAAGATTGTACTCCAATACTTTGACAGATGCATTGAAAAGAGAATGAATTTCAACAAAAGTCTGATAGGAAATATAAATTAACTTCGCGGAAATAAATTAGTAGGCGCCCTCTATGTCAAATGTATTTGGGCAGGTCGAGACAATATCAGACGCACATGACTTGAATTGACCATTCGTGCGATAACAGATTTCAATCCCCGTTAACACTGGGCGACCATTTAAGCTTTGGCATTGAAATTCAATACCTTGGCTGGGTAATTTTGGGTTGAGTTTGATGAATTGCGATCGTAATGCCGCGATAGAGACTGTTTTACGATCCACTCCTGTTAAGTAATCAGGAACTTTTAATTGGTCTGCATGATTAATAATGGTACGAAAATACTGACTGGCATTCATTGGAACGCAACCACCATAGTTGGCCCACAGCCTAATTCTAGCCTGCTCATCAGGCATCACCCTAGCAACAACCCTCTTCTGTAGCGGTGCCAAGGTGGCAGATGAACTCGTTTGGCAATCATGACGACTGGTTTCTGGGATAAGACCCTTTATCGTCAGTGAATATCCTTCTAGGCATTTACGGTGTTTCGCTTTTGTTCGATCTAATGCACAAATGGCAGGTGTCATCTGTACTTGAAGCACATATCCTTGTAAACCTTTCCCTGATGCCATCACATCTGCTGAACACAACAAAGCCCCTACGCTCAAACTACTGAGGAGGTAAGTGTGTTGACGACTAAACAGCAGTTTTGTGTGATTCATCCAAGCTCACAAAAATAGTTGAAATGCTATTGCGTATTTCTTACTGGAATAGGCGGCATACGACTTTCGATCGCTTGCGGCCCCTGTCCAAGCAATACACCATAATGAGCAGCATTGGTCATAACTTTCTTCACATAGTCACGTGTTTCATGAAGTGGTATTGACTCTGTGTATTGATCCGCCGCAATGCTTTTGAACTCTGGTTGCCAACGGCGTGCTCTAGTCAGTCCTGCATTATAACCAGCCGTAGCCAGAACTGGACTGTTACTCAGCATACCTTGAATCATTGACAGGTAATATGTCCCATAACGAATATTAGTATTCGGATCTGATAATGCAGCAGGATTATACGTTTCACCCATTTTTCGTGCCACATCTTTTGCTGTTGCAGGCATAATTTGCATCAATCCACCAGCACCTACATGTGAACGGGCCGTGGTTACAAAGCGACTTTCTTGACGCATTAAACCATAAGCCCACGAAGGATCAATCCCTGCATTTTTACTATGCGTCACCACTAGATTTTGATGTGGTGTCGCATAACGATATGCATAGTTATGACGTTTAAGTGTTCTTTCCGCCGCATAAATAGCACGGTCATACCACCCCATTTCTGTGGCACGTTTTGCCGCAGCCAGTAATAGACCATCATCTTGCTTGAGATAAGCTTGGCGGACAGCCCAATTCCATTCACGGTTTGTGTAAGTTGCTGAAGCATTGATATTACGTAATGCAAAAGCACGTCTAAAGTGAATATCTTGATCTAAACGTTGAATATCCTGTGCGCTTGGTTGAGCACGATCATGTGCTTCATTATAACGAATACCTAAATGGTCTTTTGCCAACAGATTATGATAATCATCGCCAGCGGCAGCTAATCGTTGATAAATACTTTTCGCAGCTTGCTTGGAAGCTTGATCTTTGCGATTTTCATACGCTCTCGCCATCCAATATTGCCAGCGATCTTCTTGTTTTTGCGTAATGCTCATACTATTTATGGCACGCAACACACTTTCCCACTCACCAAAACGAATCGCTTGACGTGCGTAAATTTCAGCCTCTTCTGGTGTAAAAGGCACGCCATAACTGTAATCAAAGTTCTTCAGCACTTCAGGATTAAAATTATTTTTCATCACTGTCGTACCTCCAATATACGCCACCGTGCGGTACATATATTTTTGAACATCTGCAGGAACACCTTGCACAACACGAGGAAGATTTTGAAGCGCCGTGTTCAAGTCAGCATCTGCAGCACGACCTAAAGCAAACACCAAATAAGCATAATCTACTGTTGTTCCTTTGGTCGCAGACCATAAATAATTCAAAGGATCTGCCTGAATTTGATTTAATTGTGCTAATGACAAGTTTAAACCCAGAGTTTGTGCTGTTGCGATCGCTGGACCAGGCTGGCCCGCTCTAAGTTGCGCATACAAGCGCTGTTGACGATCCGTGGTGGTGAGTAAGGGACTACTTAGCATTAAGCGACCTAAACCATTACACGATTCTGGCTGCGACTCTGTTGTAAGCCAGACATCTTTGTATTCAGCGTATACCAATGTATCGCCATTTTTTGCTCTTACTTGCGCAACCGCACAGCTTTCAGCTTGATCAGGATTGGTGACATAAGGTAAAACAAGTTGAGCTGTCTTGAAATCTGCTTGTTTTACCTTTTCTTCGACATAATCAGCAGCTAATTTTTCAGCCATTGCAGATTGAGGATAGCGCTGTGCAAAGCTGATAATATTCGTTGCGGGTTGGAAGCCTAAATTATTATTCAACATCCAATATTCTGGATAATATCCAAGCGCATCATTTTGCATTGCAGAACGATAATATTCGAGCTGAGCTGTATTACCCGAGTTCGCAAATTTAATCGCCTCATTAAATTGCTCTTCAGCTGCATGAGCAACGGGCAAACAACCTAGTGTTATCAGCCCCATTAAATATTGTTTTAACTGTTTTTGCTTCACTGCTTTTTTTAACACGCTTCTCTTCTCAACTTTAACTCGTCGCTACATTTGGACATGCTTTTTTTGCATGATCAACTCTTTTGCAGCGCTTGGCAATTTTAAAATGTATTTTAAATACTCTAATGATCAAGTACTGTTCTGTTATGTAAAGCGCTGATTAACCACTATTATTTTAAAGTATTTTTACTGTAAATCCATAAACTTGATCTGATTTATATATTTGTTCAACCCGTAGTACAAATACTGTAAAATAGCTCGCTTTTATCGAGTGTGGGATTCCCCCATACTTCACCGGAACATATTTATCCCTTTTTATAGGATAGGAGCCTTCATGACGGTTCAAACCTTCATTCCGAATAGTGCCCCAGCTGCCTCAGAAAACACTGTTACCCAGCCACAGCACACCCCAGCCATCGATGGTGCAGTCAAAAAACTGTATATCGAAACGCAAGGGTGTCAGATGAATGAGTATGACAGTCATCGTATGGCCGACTTGCTAGGTGATTCACACGGTTATGTATTAACGACAGACCCTGCTGATGCAGATATTCTTTTAATGAATACCTGTTCAATTCGTGAAAAAGCGCAAGAAAAAGTATTTTCAGAATTAGGTCGCTGGCGCAAGCTGAAAGAAAAAAATCCTGATTTGGTGATTGGTGTAGGTGGATGTGTTGCATCTCAAGAAGGTGACAATATCCAAAAACGTGCACCTTATGTCGACATGGTATTTGGTCCACAAACACTTCACCGTTTGCCACAAATGCTTGATCGACATACGGATCAAATTGAAAAGCCGAAAAAAGAGAAAATCAAACTGGTAGACATCTCATTTCCAGATATCGAAAAGTTCGACTTCTTACCTGAACCTCGCGTTGAAGGTTATAAGGCGTTCGTATCGATTATGGAAGGCTGTTCAAAATACTGTTCATTCTGCGTGGTGCCATACACTCGTGGTGAGGAAGTCTCTCGTCCCCTAGATGATGTACTTGCTGAAATTGCTGGTCTTGCGGAAAAGGGCGTACGTGAAGTTTCTTTACTCGGTCAAAACGTAAATGGTTACCGCGGAGAAACATTCGAAGGTGAAATCTGTACGTTTGCTGATCTTCTTCGTCTAGTGGCGGAAATTCCAGGCATTGGTCGTATTCGTTATACGACATCTCATCCCTTGGAATTCAATGATGACCTCATCCAATGCTATCGTGACCTACCACAGATGGTTTCTCACCTTCATTTACCAGTTCAAAGTGGTTCAAATGATGTATTGAAGGCGATGAAGCGTAACCACACGATTGATGTCTATATCGATAAGATTGCTAAATTACGCCAGGTACGCCCTGATATGCATTTGTCTTCAGACTTTATTATTGGCTTCCCTGGTGAAACTGATGCTAACTTTGAAGAGACATATCAATTTATTCAAGACTTAGATTTTGATCATTCTTATAGTTTCATCTACTCGAAACGTCCTGGTACACCAGCATCAGAGCTGGAAGATTTAACACCTGAAGATGTTAAAAAAGAGCGCTTGGCTAAAGTTCAACAATGGATCAAGCAATCAAGTATCCAAAAAACTGATGCTATGCTTGGTACTGTCCAACGTGTGCTCATTGAGAGCGTTTCAAAGCACGATCCAAACTTATTGGTAGGAACCGCAGACAATACACGTTTAGTAACATTTATTGGTGATGCTTCTTGGCTCGGACGCTTTGCAGAGATTGAGATTACAGAGATTAAAACCTTAAATTTAGTTTACGGTGAACTCTTGAATCTTGAACCTGACGTGGCGTAATGTAGAGGTATAGATTAATAGACTCTAAAGGAAATCTCTTGACTGCAGCGATTCGACGTACAGTGGCTTTTCCCGGTGTTTCAATGGACCGTTTACAAACCATGCTTGGCGCGTACAACGGTCATATGAAACAAATTGAACAACGTTTAGATGTAAAAATCAGTCAGCGTGGCGATAGTTTTTTTATTGACGGTGGAATTGATGAAGTCGAGAGAGTTGAATGCTTACTTCAGCGCTTATACGCCGAAGCTGAAGTTTCTCAACAAATCAGCTCTGATTTGATTCATTTAATGATTCAAGGCAGCCAGACTGATCATGAATTACAATTGGATCCTAATCAAGAACACACAGGACTTGACGAAGTCTGGCTCCAAACCCGTAAGGGCCGCATTAATCCGCGGGGGGCCAACCAAAAACGCTATGTACAACGTATTCTTCAAAGTGATATTTCTTTCGGGATTGGTCCAGCGGGTACAGGTAAGACCTATTTGGCTGTAGCTGCTGCCGTTGATATGCTTGAACGCAATGAAATTCAACGTATTCTTTTAGTTCGCCCTGCTGTGGAAGCTGGTGAAAAACTTGGCTTCTTGCCAGGTGACTTATCACAGAAAATTGATCCTTATTTACGCCCACTCTATGATGCCCTGTATGAAATGCTTGGATTTGAAAAAGTGGCAAAATTAATTGAGCGTCAAATTATTGAAGTAGCGCCACTTGCATATATGCGTGGTCGTACACTCAATCACTCCTTTGTCATTTTAGATGAAGCTCAAAATACAACGCCAGAACAGATGAAAATGTTCTTAACTCGTCTTGGTTTTGGTTCGCGTGCAGTCATTACCGGTGACATTACTCAAGTGGATTTACCACGTGGACAACAGTCTGGTTTGGCACATTCATTACGTGTGCTTGAAAAGATTAAAGAAATCCATATCACACGTTTTCACTCACGTGATGTTGTAAGACATCAGCTTGTACAAAAAATTGTAGAAGCATACGAAGGTTGGGACAGTGAACAACATCGTTTAACTGCTGAAGCACGTGCGGAACGTAAAGCGCGTCAAGAAGCACTCATATCAGAAAATGATTCTGCTGCTGATGCTCAGCATCAAGATGCAGAGTAATTTAAATCTAATCACGCTCAAGGCAAGATTTTGAAACTCAGTCTCTCACTACAACAATCGTTTGAAGCATCAAGCTTGGTGCTCAAACGTGCGTATGTTAAAAAAATTATTGAAACCACCCTTCGTCATATTGATACACAAAGCGATTGTGAAATTGGTATAGCTTGCGTAGATGTCGAAGAAAGTCACAAACTTAACCTTGAATATCGTGGTAAAGATAAGCCAACCAATGTTTTATCTTTTCCAAGCGACTTACCAGATGAAATGGCTGAAATTCTAGACAGTTTCCCTATCGGAGATCTGGTGATTTGTATTCCCGTTGTGCTTCGTGAAGCAGAAGAACAATTTAAAGCACCATTAACACATTTCACTCATATGTTGGTTCACGGTACTTTACATCTGATGGGCTATGATCATGAAACTTCTGAACAAGATGCTGAGGAAATGGAAGCAATTGAGATTGAGATTTTACAAAAACTAGGTTTTGAAAATCCTTACCTGCTTTTGGATGACGAATAACACTCCTCAATGACTTCGGTCTATGCTTCCCGTTATTCGGGAAGCAAATTAAAATAATAAATGAGTATTCAAAAATGAACTTCGTTGTCATCTTCAAAGCTAAAATAAAAAATATTGATGATG
>NZ_JFYL01000075.1 GCF_000632455.1 Acinetobacter sp. Ver3 | reverse complement strand
TCTGTTTTAAAAATTGTAAGAACTAATGAAGCAGCTATTGATCTTATAGAAGAAGGATTTGTTCAGGCATCTAGAGCGCTCACAAATGAAAGACGTGAATATATTGCAAATTTGGTTTGCAATGGGATATCGGTTGAAGCCAAAAAAAATTCAGATAGTAAATATGTGTTGAAGTTATTAGGTGAATTTAATGATGAAGAAATAATTTGGCTCTGTTCTTATATGTATATCGGTACTGAAAGATATAGAGAATTTATAAAAAAGCATCATGAAACATTAAAACCAGTTAGTAGATCGAATGATGTAAGTCAAACAGAAATAGAAGAAGCTGCGATACAAGATTCCTATAATAATCATTTAGAAAGATTAAATTTGATTGTATCAAATTATAAAGTTGATAAATCTAGCAATCAGCTAATTCTAGATAGGAATGGTAAACCTAAATTATTAAATAGAAGATTAACATCTTTGGGGAAATTGTTACTAAAACAGATAGGGGTTACTTAATAATTAGACAAAAATTACTTTGCCTAATCGCCATCATCATCTGTCGAAATGGACAATAAAAAGTCATTCATTGTTCGTTATAGTGGTGTCACCATTTCTAAAATTATACGGAGAACAAAAATGGTTACAGCTGGCTCTAAACCGGGAACAGGTTTCTATTTTTGCGTTCAATGTGGGCATCGTGCTTACTTAGAAATTGGTACTGATCGTTTACCACCGTGTACCAAATGCTTAAGCAATCAATTTAAAAAATAATTCGCTCAAGCAAACACACTAAAACAGACACCACTGTTTTAAACAAAAGCCCTATTACACCATAGGGCTTTTTTGTTACCTTAAGAAAATTAAAAACATATTAATAAAAAGGTTCACTATGGAAACGATACTCGGTTTATGTCTTGGTATAGGATTAAGTACTGCATGTGGCTTCCGCGTATTTGTTCCATTATTGGTGATGAGTATTGCTGCCATTATGGGCATTTTTGAACCCATAAAAGGTTTTGAATGGTTGGCGATGCCATCAGTCTGTATTGCATTAGGCTTTGCCACACTGTGTGAAATAGGCGCTTATTATATCCCATGGGTAGACAACTTACTCGATACCATTGCAACACCTGCCGCGATGGTGGCTGGAACATTGACGACCATGGCGGTAAGCTCTGGTGAAATGTCGAAATTTGCAAGTTGGGCTGCCGCAATCATCGTCGGTGGTGGAACAGCAGGAGCAGTGCAACTTGGGACAGTGGCAGCACGGGGCGTATCGACCGCAACCATGGGTGGCGTGGCAAATCCTGTGGTTTCTACAGGTGAGTGGGTCAGCGCATTGGTGATTTCCGTATTGTCATTTTTTATACCCGTATTGGTGGTGATCGTTTTACTAATTGGTGTGGTTTGGGCAGTACGTTGGTTCAAAAAGAAAAAGCAGCGTCAAGCTGATGCTCAGTAAATTTATAAAAGAAGTATTAAAAATACTCGGATAAAGAATGAAAAATATATTGGCATTTTTTCAAGTTTTAATTGGGCTTTACTTTTTGGGTGATCTGATTAGACAGAATCCAAAGATTGATGGGTTTTTACAAAATACTGAAAAAAAATTTTCAAATTGGAATCACAAGCTCAAAGATTCAAATGCAAAATCAGTCTTATTTTTGTTGAAGAAGATTCATGGTTACTTATCTATAATTTTTATCATTATATTTCTCGTTATCCAAAAATTATGGCCTTCACAAATTTATTTGCTTCATCTTCTGTCCGCTGCTTTCGTTGCTTGTATATTTGTTTGGTTGTCTTTGACCTGGACAATTGATCATAAAAACATGATCATTTCGATGGCAAAGCAAGTTGCTTTTTTAAGTGTAACGCCTTTTATTGCAGGAATAATGGACTATCTTTTTTCATTAAATTTTACAGCAATATTTGTTCAGATATACAACACGCTCGCACAGACACTGCATTTGGAACCGAGCGGGATGCATCATCCAATTATTATGGGGCTTGTAGGCAGTCTTATTTTGACAAGCTTATTTGTCATCTATTACATAATAATGTGGGTGATTTCGCTACCAACACTACTGATTTTTCTATTATTTATGCTGAGTGCTCAGAGAATTGCCAAATTAATTAACAGTATTGCGCCTAAACAGCCTTTAATGGGTTTAGCTGTAATATTGTTTATCATTCTGACGTTTGTTCAAGCAAATATCTAAATTATTCAGTGGATGAATTGAATTTACAAACTTCTGAACAAACTATATCTTTGATTTTTAAGTGAGATTGTTTAAATATTTAAAAACCACGATCAATTTTACAGCTATTTTAGCTCAGTATTGGTCTAAAGCTTGCTTTAGATTTATAGCACTTAAGCTCATTGAAGACTGAAATAAACTTATAGGATCACCCTGTGAATACAGTACAAGAAAAATCCCGCGCAAAACTTCCTTTTAAAGTCCACATGATGGCAGGCTGGCCGTTGTTACTACTGATTATTGGTGGTGCTGTGGGTGGTGCACTCGGTGCAATTGCTTATACAATTAACCTCAAAATTTATAAATCTGAATTATCTCAACTACAAAAAGTACTCGCTAATCTTATGTGCGGCATGTTTGCCATGATGTTGTGGTGGAGCATTGCATCTTGGATTCAAGCCAGTCTCTAAAATGAAAGGTCAACTTGAATTTTAATTGCAATATTTAGCTAAAAAACGCTAAAAAAAGTGTATCAATGAACCTATTTGGGAAAAAATATTATATTTATAAGGTGATATGAAATATTTTTTTATTCGATGCTAAAATTCGTTAATCTTAGGAAATTAATCCCGACGCAGTCTCGCTATTATATATCTCAAGGGTGTGACGGGATCGAAAAGAGTAGATTGCTACCAGTTGCGTACAACGTGCGTGTAGTACTTACCCAAAAGGTCTTGATTCGGCTTAGGACGCTATAAACCAGAAGTTTATAGGCAATAGGGTTATAACTTACAAAGTTATAATAGTTGAAGTAAACAACATGTTTTCCCTGACACCTTCAAAAATTCTCTTAAAAAAATTATAATTCTCAATTCTCAATTCTCAATTCTCAATTCTCAATTCTCAATTCTCAATTCTCAATTCTTAAATCGCGCATCTTATAAATTGACACTGAGTTGATCAGTTGCTATTTTTCCGCATCCCAAAGAAATGCTTTGTTCACATGCCTTTAGACGATAATTTTGTATATATGCCACCTCAAGGTCCGCTTAACATCGTCTATGAAGATGATGATTTGGTGGTCATTGATAAACCAGCAGGATTATTGTCTGTGCCAGGACGCTTGCCTGAACATCATGACAGTGCGTATTCAAGAGTGATTGCTCAATATCCAAATGCAAAAATTACTCATCGTCTAGATATGGCAACCTCTGGAATTTTGATGTTTGCAAAACATCGCGATGCTGAAGTGGCTGTGAGCAAAATGTTCCAAGCGCGCACCGTGAAAAAAAATTATGTGGCACTGGTGCAAGGTAAAATTGCACAACAGGGACAAGTAGACTTGCCTTTAATTACGGACTGGGAAAACAGACCGAGACAAATCGTTCATTTTGAACTTGGAAAATCAGCCTTAACACTGTTTGAATTGGTCGCTTATGATGCGCATTTAGATGTTAGTCGTGTCTTGTTGACGCCAATTACGGGGCGTTCACATCAATTACGCGTACATATGCAAGCCATAGGTCATCCGATCACAGGTGATAAACTCTATCATCCAAACCCTAAACTCAGTGATTTAGGGCGTATGGCTTTGCATGCGAGTTATTTAGAGTTTCAACAACCGTTGAGTGGTATTGAAATTAAAATTGTGAGTGAAGTTCCATTTTGAATGAAACGCTTCAAGCAAAATACGTATTGTGAGTGCCTAACTAAAATTTAACAATTACGATCATATAAAGTTAAGAACAATTTCTAATGAATTCTTCTCCAAAATGAAATAAATATAGGCTACTCTAGGATATTGTATACGCAATAACCACAATAAGGATGAACGTATGAGCCGTGATTTAGAACAATTTCCAAATGATGATAATGGCGATGTACTGTGGCAAATGTTCCAGGATGGAGATGATTTAAGCGAGCCGCATGAGATTGAGTACTCAATTGCTTTTAGCTCTAAAGACAAAGCTGAAAAATGTGCCTTGTTCTTGCTTCAGGAAGAACAAAAGATCAGTTTATTTATTGATGAAGAGTCTGAATCCGCAGAATGGATTATCACGATTTATGTGTATATGGAGCCAGAATACTCAGATATTGTGGATTTAGAAGAGTGGTTTACCAAAATAGCCAATGACTATGACGGTGAGTACGATGGATGGGGATGTATGGCATATGTATATGATGATGAAGATATAGAAGATGAGTTTCAAAGCTAAACAAGGCTAGAGCCAATAAAAGAACCTAAGTGATTGAACTTAGGTTTTTTTTATTTAAACCTTATAAAATTTAAGGTTTTTTTCTATTCGCTAGATGAAAGTGGTATATTGAGCAAAATTTTTTATTTTTTGGATTTTTTATGTCTTTGCCAAATTGCCCAAAATGTTCCTCTGAATATACTTATGAAGATGGGGACCTCTTGATCTGCCCAGAATGTTCACATGAATGGAAAGAAGGAGAGACACTCGAAGAAGTGGTTCAGATCAAAGATGCAAATGGCAATCTTCTTGCAGATGGCGATACCGTAACGGTTATCAAAGATTTAAAAATTAAAGGTTCATCATCCGTAATCAAAGTCGGTACTAAAGCAAAAAGTATTCGTTTGTTGCCAGATGCAACGGATGGTCATGATATTGATTGTAAAGTAGATGGTTTTGGCGCAATGAAACTTAAGTCCGAATATGTAAAGAAAGCATAAGCTCTTATAATGGCTTCAGTGAAACTGGGGCCAATTTTTTTATGTGATAATAACTCGTCGTTGGTTTTAATTTGATCATAATGATAAGTTTTAATAAATAATGGTTGTTTTTTATCAATTTAAATTGAATTTTAGATACAAATTAGAATAAAAATTTCTTTGCTTGGCACAAAATAACATTACAGTTTTTCTTTAAAAGTGTTAACTTCATCACACTAATAACAATAAGGTCACATCATGTCTATTCAGATTGAGGGTAATGTTGTTGCTGCTCATGAAGTATTAGCGCAATTAAAAGAATGGGATTCAGCATTAGTAGGTAATAATGTTGATGCGTTAATCGAACAATGTGCGCAAAATGTAAGTATGTTTGATGTCAGCACCCAACTTGAGGGAGCTGAAGCTTATCGAAAAGAATGGCAAAAATTTAGTCCCTATTTCTTCGATGGAATGCAAATCACTCGCCGTGATATAAAAGTGCATGCGAGTGATCATTTGGTTGTATTACATTGTCACTCTAAAGTGGAACATAAAGCCTTAAAAGGTCAGTTGCAAATGCCTTGGTGTCGTACAACATTATGTCTACAAAAAACCAATGAACAATGGGTGATGGTACACCAACATATTTCTATGCCTGTAGACTTAGCAACGGGAAAGGCTATCATCTTGAAGGATAAATCAAAATTAAGGCTTGTGGTTTAGCTTATCTTGAGCATTTAGATGGGCTTAAACAGTGTTATCTTTCATGAATGAGTTAAATTCTGGAGACGTGTCATGGGATTTTATGATTTTTATCGTTTGAGTTCTCATGCGGTGATCACCAACCCAGAGGGACAAGTCTTATTACTGAAAGCAAACTATGCCAATTACAGTTGGGGGTTGCCAGGTGGTGGTTTAGATCAAGGTGAAACCATACATCAAGCTTTGCTCAGAGAATGTAAAGAAGAAATAGGTTGTGATGTAAGCATCCAATATTTATCAGGGGTCTACTATCACGCACATGTAAACTCACATACCTTTATCTTTAGATGCATGATTGAAAATAACGCCCAAATTCAACTCTCTGAGGAACATACGGAATATGCATGGTTTAGTCCAGAGCAACTGTCTGAAGTTCAACGCACTCGCGTTCAAGACTGTCTGAATTTTCAAGGTGAAGTTCGGAGTTATTCATTCTAGAATTTAGAAATTAGACAGTTTGCATAATGTTTTGAAAATGATTGAGCTTAGCAATGATTTCATCTACTTGTTTCAGACGTTTCACCTCATCCCATAACAGTTTTGCTTCAGGATAATGTTTAGACATCATACCTAGCCATTGCTTATAACGTCCGACCATATTCATTTCTTTTTTATAAGAACCATTTAAGAAGCGAATTTGGAGTGTAATTAAATCGCTCCATTGTAATATCGCTTCGTCTTTATTTTGTCGGATGCATTGTGTGACATCGGGTGTTGTCACTGCTGCACGACCAATCATTAGATCTTCACAACCTGACTCTAGTAAACACTGGCGCGCATCTTGGTTATTCCAGATTTCACCATTGGCTATCACATTAATGCTAAGCGCATGACGAATGGGTTGAAGTTGATCCCAAAAGGCGGGTGGGGTGTAGCCATCTGCTTTTGTTCGTGCATGAACGGTAACCCAAGCGGCACCAGCATCTTCTATCGCATGTGCATTTTCTAGGGTGAAATTACGATCCATATAACCTAAACGCATTTTTGCTGAAACTGGTATTTCAGCAGGCACTGCATCACGTACAGCTTTAACCAGTTGATACACTGTTTCAGGTTCATCCAATAATACAGAACCACCTCGATGCCTGTTTACTGTTTTAGCTGGACAGCCAAAATTCATATCAATTGCAGGTGCACCTAACTCCACCGCTCGAACGGCATTTGCAGCCAACATGGTTGGATTATTCCCTAAAAATTGAACATGAACGGGTGTTCCTGCTGCTGTTTTGCCATCGTTCAATAATTCGGGACAGTAAGAATGATAGATGTGATCTGGAAGGACAGAATCAGTGACACGGATAAACTCAGTTACACACCAGTCGAAGCTGCCGACATGTGTGAGAACATCACGCATGATGGGATCAGTTAAACCTTCCATGGGTGCTAAAACGAGTTTCACTTGGTCACCTGAATATGGGAAAAACGGTGTTATACGTTTTTTTATACAGAATGTCTAGTTACCCACGTAGTAGTAGAATTAGTTTTACGCGACGTAAAAAAATACCCGAGTCTAAACTCAGGTATTTTTTTGTTGAAATTTTAATTAAAGATACTTTGACCATTGTAGATCAGCTCTATTAACTGCAATGCCATCAGTCTCGGTAAAGCTTGTTTCTTTTGCATTGGTATAGTCTTTGTTTGGAATGACGATTTTAGTGCCTGCACCCATTGTATTGTGTTGCTGTATTCCATCCACATAAGGTGCGATGCCTTGTGAACTGATGCCTCCTACAATGGCATTTTTATTGTTGGTAATACCGCAAGCAGCACTGCCTTCTACTGAGCTTCGTGCAAGAACATCACCATAGATCTGTGCACAAGCGCCAATACGAACTACTCGATTAGACATTAAGGCAACTAAGCCTAGATCTAACTTTGGAACTTGTTCACCATCAATGTAAATTAATTTAATTTTGCCATTTTCATCTAGATTCATGTTCCGTGTGAATTCACTAGAATTTTTACATAGATTAATTGGTGTTAAAAATTTATTTGATAAAGTTTGAGGCTGAGTTATCGGTGGAGCAACGCTAAATTTATTGTTGTTCACTGAGGTTAAATCTCTTGAACAAATAATAGATTCTGAGCCGCTACGAGTGACATTGTATGGTGAGTAAACTCGAGGGGACATGGCAATCGCATCAATATCGCCTTCTGCTAAAAAGGTATTGGTAAATGCAGTTGTTGTGCTATCAGCATTAATATTTTCATCACCTGAAATAATTAATTTACCTTCAAAGTAGAGGATACCAGGCGCAAATGCTGGGTTTTCCATATTGGATTCTTTTGTTGAGCGAATATAGAAAGTATCAGGAAGGGTGAAATCATAATCATCAGGCCAACCAAAAACTCTTCTTTCATCACCGCTTAAACCATTAAAGTCCATACTGACGCGTGGTAAATAACCAATGATATCGCTTGAGCAATAACCACTATAATGTCCATTTTCAATTAATGAACTATTGGTCATTGCCTGAGGATTTACGATTTCTTGACAGATTGCACCGACATAATGATTACCATTTCGCGTGTATTTACCTAGATAGAAGCCATCTTCATTGACTAATTGTGGAGTCGCATTAATTGAACTTTTTACAAATTGTTTCCATCGACCATCGACATCTAATTCATAAGTATAGATATTCCCAGTTTGTTCATTTCTTAATTGGTTTAAATAAACTCGTGCAACACCGTTCAGTCGAGTGAAGATATAGTTGGCATGGGTTTTGTAAGCTTTAACATTAATCCGTGTTTTAAAGTCCATGACATGATTAATATGTTCTGCCATTTCATTTTGAAACTCAGTTGGATTAAATGGACTGTTAATAACAAAATTTAATTCAGGAATTTTATTTAAAGACTGATTTTCTTTAACCGTCCCTTTGATTGAGTTATTGAAAAGTGCTTTAACTTCACCTGTTAGCGTCACATTACCTTTGACGTCTTCTCCTATTGATCCGTCGAGTAATCTGAGATGTCCGTCAGCATATATGTTTCCACCAATCCAGCTGGTACTTAACCGAACTGCTGCATTGTAAATACCAATACCTGATTTTGATTTATTTTTTGCATAAACCGATCCGTTAATTTTTGCATTGGTATCTAAATCAACATATTCATAAGCATAAGCACTACCAGAAATCGTACTATTGGATAAATTGATAGTTTTTCCTGATTTAACATCACCAGTGACGCTGCTAAATATGGAGATGCTGACTGAACCTAAAGTTTCAATTGAGCCTACATTAACACCTGTGTAGATCACGATATTGCCGTTGGTTTTAATCGAACCTGCATAAGAACCTTCAGTTAGGCGTACTTCTCCGTTGGTTGTAATTGAGTTTGCTGTAGAGTTTAATGCTAGATGGACGTCACCTAAAGCTTTAATAGAATCAGCTTTTACACCTGTTTGAAGTTTTACCCATTCTAGTGCTTTAATTGATCCAAAATTACCAGGATGCATAATATGAACATAACCTTCAGCATTGATATTAATTTTTGTATTGCCACATTCTGTGAATGAACAATCGATAATAACGTCACCGCCTTTGCCATCTCGTTTTTTTACATTAATAGTAAGTTCGGAAATATTATTGGTTTTAAAACCTGCTTGAATAGAAGCATGTCCGCCATCCACATTGAGTACGGCTTTTGTATTTGGAACTTCAGAAGAAAGTGTTGTTCCCGACATAAAAGTATTTCCAGCATAATTGAGTGATGCTGGTGTAGGAGTAGTAACTTGTGCTTCAATTGATTTTAAGTCATATACAGCACGAATGCTGGTCGCAGCTTGAGATGCTACGTTTTGCGAGCTGATGTCAGCAGTTACGACACATGGTGTACCTGCTACATCATCTACCGTTTCTGTCAGCCCTGAACAACCTTTAACTTCAATGATATTCGCTGTGATATAGCGCTTATTTACTGGATCATTTAAAAGCGTAATGGTTTGATTTTCTAGCTGCTTTAATTCTGTAATATTTTTTTCTTTATATGCTTTTACTAAATATTCACGAAAAGCGCTTACACCAGACCAGCCCATGAGTTGCACATTGGTTTGAGCATGTGCAGCTACATTTGCCTCTTTGTTTGAAACAAGTGTACGAGCTACAGTCGAGGTGATGACCATCACTGTAAGTCCGATAAGCAAGACCAAAAGAATAGTGGCCATGCCTTGCTGTCTTTTTAAACTATTCATTGTGATCTCACTATTAAGAATTAATGATGTTATTTAGGCAGACTGTATTTTTAATACTTCCACCTGTTCCAGTCATATGTTCGCGTTGTGCAGTAATGGTGAGCTGCTTTAACCCTCTAGAATTATTCTTATCAATTCCATAAGGCGTGCATTTACCTGCGTTTAATGCGTAACTAAAAATTGGAGTGGATGATGAACTGTGGAACGCCACGATGACTTGATCTTCTTGCCAATTTTCATCAATCAAATCTGTATCAGAACCGCAGTTTCTTTTTAAAAGCACGAGGCGGTGTAATTTTGAGTTGCCGTCGGTAGAAATTTTTTCAGCTAAACCTTGGCACTGATAAGTAATTGGTGTTGTTCCAATATTAGGAATGAAGCGCCAAAATATTGCAGCGTTATTGTAAAAAGTGCCCGCAACAATATCGTGATTATTCCCAGTTCCATAACCTGCATTTTGAGTAAGCTTTTGCGCAACGAGTAAACCTGTTCTAATTTGAGCATCATACTCAGAATCTTGTGATGAACTAATGCCGATTTGAGTGGTTTGTTTAAATAACATCAGCATCATGATCATACAAAGTACTGCAATCACAAGACTAACCATTAACTCAATGAGCGTAAATCCTTTTTGAGACATGATTATCTCCCTACTCGATAGCAGGATGTGACAAGATCACCCTGAGCACATTGTTCTGCAACAGCTTTGCTTTCTCGACTTGCTGCAAGTACAGGCCAAGTCATTTGGCTTGGGTTTGCAGATCCTTTTAAGGCTTCTATTTCAGTACTTAACAATGAACAAGCAACAAAGTATGTCGTCCCATTGAGTTCAATATTGGACTTAAAAATTTCAGCTTCACAAATATTTGCGGTGGTTTCAGTTTGTTCAGCAACTTGTAATTTATTTTGTAATTCATTAATCAGAATATTATCGATATTCATATTACGCTGAGAGTTGATCATTTTGCTTATAGCTAAGCCACTTCCGAAAACAATAATCGAAAAAATAAGTAGGCCAACTAAAGATTCGAGCAAAGTAAAACCTTGTTGATTAGTTAATTTGAACATAAGCAACCTCTTCATTTTTTTCGATATCAATTTTAAAATTTGACAAGTTTGAACACGGTTGGCTTGAGTAGCTCGAATTCACTAAAATGCCTGCAGAGTTAAAAGCCAAGCAGTTAAAATCAGCGCTGTTTACTGTAAGATTTACATTCTTCGCAAGAGGGATACTTTGTAAAATATAGTTTTCATTTGTGGCATTGGTTGCACTTGGTGTACATCCATCCGTAGCCAATCGAGCAGCACGAATGACCAAAATGCTTTGATTCGCTCGATCAAAACATACACTGGCAGCTGCTAAAGTAGACGGCTGATTATTGGTGTTTCTTAATGCAGCAGCACGTGCTTGAAAAGTTGCATTTTTTACTGCCGAGATTGCGCTATCTACATGGCTACGATCAACCCAGGCGCGAGTCAGTGAGCTTCCGACAAAAAGTAATATCGCCAGAACGGCAATGGTAATCATCAACTCAATGAGCGTGAATCCACCTTGCTTTGATCGAATGACTGTAGATTTCAGCATATTAGTTCACCCAATCCGTGATTGATCCACAGCCAGTCAAACTTCTGACGCCATTATTGGTAAGCTTTAAAGTACAACCTACAACACGTGCTTCTGTACCAACTGCTTCTAGCGTGTAAGTAATGCCATCGGTAGACGTATATTTAAAGTTGAATGCTTCAGAACTTGGATTCCACGTTGAAAATATTGGGCTTGCTTTGATAGCACTTGTATTGGCAAAATTTGTATTTGGGAAATTAAGCGTACGTTGATACGCTTGTTCAGCAGATAAAGATAAGGCAATTAAATTCGATTGGGCTTCTTTAATTTTGGCTTTGGTGATGTAGTTTTGATAACTCGGCAACGCAATTGCTGCCAAAACACCAACAATTATGACCACGATCATTAACTCAATTAAGGTAAAACCCTTTTTAAATTTCATACAATCCCCAAAAAAATAATGATCAATAATTCATATTTACTAAATATTACATTAGGATTATAGATTAATATAAACAATATTAATGCGATTAATGGGTGTGATTTGGCGACGAGTTGTTTGTTTAATATTTCTTAATAATATTAAATTTATTTTAAATAGTATTCATTAATTTAAGTTATTGAAAATAAATAATATTTATAATTTTATAGTAATAATGTATCTAATTAATACAAATAATAGACCTCTAGCGAAAGTCGTTATTGCAAGTTCATCCGATTTACCAGTGCAGCGATTAAGTTAATGCGTAAACCGAATCTTTTCCGTCTATTTCGATAGCGTTCACTTAATATTCTGAATGTTTTCAATTGACTATTAATATGTTCGATCACAACTCGTATTTTTCCAATCATTTTATTGTACTTTTTCTCAACATCAAATAAGGGTAAATTCTTCTTTTTCTTTATTGGCATCAATAATTTAAAGCCATCTTGCTCTAATCCGTAGTACCCTAAATCGGTCATAACATATTTACAATGTTTGAATTTTTTAACCGTTTTTCTTGCCAATTTAATGTCATGCTGACTA
>NZ_JFYL01000074.1 GCF_000632455.1 Acinetobacter sp. Ver3 | reverse complement strand
GCGCTAAAGCGTCCTTTTTTCAAAGTAATAACTTAGGCTGGAATATCACGTACAGAAGCGTTGCGGATCGCTTCTTTCAATGCAGCATAACCATTAATCGCAGGAAATTGTGGGAATTCTGCAATTACATTATCCGGCGCATCAAATAAGAAACCTTGATCTGCTTCACCGAGCATCGTAGTATCGTTGTACGAGTCGCCAGCAGCAATTACACGGAAATTTAAACCGTGTAAAGCTTGCACTGCTTTACGTTTTTGATCAGGTTGACGTAGTTTATAATTTGTAATCATACCATTTTCGTCAGTTTCTAATTTGTGACAGAAAATCGTAGGCCAACCTAACTGCTTCATCAATGGATGAGCAAATTCATAGAATGTGTCTGATAAAATGATGAGTTGGAAATGAGTACGTACCCACTCGACAAACTCCTTAGCGCCTTCAAACGGCCCCATATCTGCAATAACAGCTTGAATGTCATTTAAACCTAAACCATGCTGTTTAAGAATATTTAAACGCTGAGTCATGAGCACATCGTAGTCTGGAATATCTCGAGTTGTTGCTTCAAGCTCTTTAATTCCTGTTTTTTTTGCAAAATTAATCCAAATTTCAGGAACCAAAACGCCTTCAAGATCTAGACAAACGATTTCCATGATACTGCCCTCAGCATTAATAAAATTTGCAATATCATAGCCGAAGATTGTTGAATTTCGATGTAATTTTTTAAATCTATTTTATTCATAAGTATTTATTTTTATTTCATAAGATAAATCTCTGAATTCAACTAAAATATACATCAAATATTTTAATATAGGACTTGTTGTTTCCAAGCCTATATCGCCAGGATTCTCATGACTACCATTCCAAGCATAGATTTAATTGATGCACTTGCATCAGAGTATGAAGATAAATCCCCTTCGGAAATTATAGCCTTAGCTTTAAATCAAACAGGTGAAATTGCCATTTCATTTTCAGGTGCTGAAGATGTTGTATTGATTGATATGGCTGCAAATTTAGGTAAACCTTTTCGCGTGTTTAGTCTTGATACAGGTCGCTTGCATTCAGAAACTTATCAATTTATTGAGACTGTTCGTAAGCACTATAATATCAATATTGAAATATGTTTCCCTGAAGCTGAAGCTGTTCAGAATCTGGTCAACGAAAAAGGACTGTTTAGCTTTTATCAAGATGATCATAAAGAGTGTTGTGGTATCCGTAAGGTTCAACCTCTTCGTAAAAAGTTAGCAACACTTGATGGTTGGATCACGGGTCAACGTAAAGATCAAAGTCCGGGTACACGTACTGAAATTCCAGTGATTCAAGCTGATCTAGGTTTTTCAGGTGAAGGTAAACAACTCATTAAATACAACCCTTTAGCGAATTGGACGAGTGCTGACGTTTGGAATTATATTCGCATGATGGAAATTCCATATAATCCATTGCATGAAAAAGGTTTTATTTCAATTGGATGTGAACCATGCACGCGTCCAGTACTTCCAAATCAGCACGAGCGTGAAGGTCGTTGGTGGTGGGAAGAAGCAACGCATAAAGAATGTGGTTTACATTCAGGTAATTTAAAAAAGTAAAAACTGTCTCACAAAGTTTTAAGCCACTGATTTAAAGTGGCTTTTTTGTACTGACCATTCATTAAAAAAATTTATGCCCCCTCCAACAAATACGTCTATACTGATCTCTTGGATTGATAATTCTAAAAAACAATTTTAGAAATTTGCAGTGAGGCAAACCTAGACTATGCGCCCATTACACCCGCTTGATTTTATTTTCTTATCTTTGGAAAAAAGACAACAGCCCATGCATGTTGGCGGATTATTTTTATTTGAAATTCCAGAAGATGCGCCACCAACCTTTATTCAAGATTTAGTGGCAGATATTCGCAACTCAAAATCTATTCCAATTCCACCGTTTAATAATAAATTAAACGGACTGTTTTGGGACACAGACACTGAATTCGATCTTGATCATCACTTCAGACATATTGCTCTACCACATCCTGGTCGTATTCGTGAGCTACTCACCTACATTTCCCAAGAGCACAGTTCATTAATTGATCGAGCTAAGCCATTATGGATGTGTCATATCATTGAGGGCATTGAAGGCAATCGTTTCGCCATGTATTTCAAAATACATCATGGGATGGTCGATGGTATTGCAGGCATGCGTTTAATTGAAAAATCACTCTCTCATGATCCAAATGCAAGAAGTATCGTTCCGCCATGGTGTGTCGAAGGTCCGCGTGCTAAGCGACTTAAAACACCTAAAGTAAGCCGTGCAAAACAAATATTGTCTAATTTGAAAGGTCAAGTGCAGTCTACACCGGGTGTATTCAAAGTGCTGTCTGAAACTGTCTTTAAAGATATGGGACGTAATCCGGACTATGTATCAAGTTTTCAAGCCCCAAGTAGTATTCTGAATCAAAAAGTCAGCTCATCACGTCGTTTCGCTGCTCAGTCATATGAGTTTAAGCGTCTCAACCATATTTCAAAATCACTGGGTGTGACCATTAACGATATTGTGCTTGCGATTTGTTCTGGTGCTTTACGTGAATATTTAATCAGTCAAAGTGCTTTACCAGAAAAACCATTAATCGCTATGGTTCCTGTCTCCGTTCGTACGGATGATTCTGATATGTCAAATCGTATTACGATGATTCTGGCGAACTTAGCGACACATAAAGCCGATCCATTAGAACGACTCGATCTTATTCGTCGTAGCGTAATGAATGCGAAACAAAAATTCAAACGCATGACTTCAGATCAGATTCTCAACTATAGTGCCTTCGTATATGGTCCTGCAGGTTTAAATATCATCTCTGGTTTAGCACCTAAACGTCAGGCATTTAACCTCGTTATTTCTAACGTACCAGGACCTAAAGAGCCGCTATATTGGAACGGAGCACGTTTGGACGCACTTTACCCTGCTTCTATCGTACTTGATGGTCAAGCGTTGAATATCACAATGACCAGTTATATGGATAAATTAGAAGTCGGTTTAACCGCATGTCGAAATGCTTTGCCTAAGATGCAAAATTTATTGACCCATTTAGAAGATGAGATTCAACGATTTGAAAAAATTGTGGGTCTACCTGAAGATGAAAAACCGCAGATTATGAAAAAGGCTACTAAGCGTAGTGCAGCAAAGAAACAAGTAGTAGCGGATATAGAAATTGCAAATGAAAAACCAGCTTAAGGCTGTATATTTCGATATTTACAAAAAAATTAAGGGGCTTTAAAAAGGCCCCTTAATTTTTAATATTACGACACTGCTTGATTAATTGCTGACAGAGAGAAACGACCATCGCTTGTGTAACTCGAACTTCTTGACCTTGATCATTGAGCATCAAGCAAGCGCTTTTGTTTGAATCCACAATTTGACGATGACTACCCGCTAATTGTTCCGTTAAATTCATACCCACTTTGACCTCACTTTGCTAAGACAACATCGCTGTCTTTGGCTATTCGATTTGATTTCTTAAGTATTGAGAAATCGAGATCGAATGTAAAATCTCAGTTGTAACAAGTGTTTAACGATATTCTGTTACAATTTCAATTCAAAATGATATCGTATTGCTCTTGCGTGTATAAATTTTCGACTTGGAACTTAATGACACGTTTCACAAAATGCTCTAAATCAGAGACGGCCGCGGCTTCTACGGTTAATAATCGATCCACAACCGATGGATGCGCAACGACAGTAAAGTCAGTCTGAGACTCAAAATCTCGAGCATATCTTAATATCTCTCGAAAGATTTCGTAACAAACAGTCTCGGCACTTTTTACATAACCACGTCCCTGACACGTTGGACAAGACTCACATAACAAATGCTCAAGTGATTCACGCGTCCGTTTACGCGTCATTTCTACTAAGCCAAGCTCAGACACTTGGGTGATTTTAGTTTTTGCATGGTCACGTTCTAAGACTTTTTCAAATTGCTTAAGCACTTCATCACGGTGTGAGGCCTCTTGCATATCAATGAAGTCAATAATGATAATTCCACCTAAGTTGCGCAGTCTGAGTTGACGCACAATGACTTGTGTCGCTTCCATGTTGGTCTTAAAGACGGTGTCCTCAAGAGAGCGTCCACCTACATATGAGCCTGTATTGACGTCAATAGTGGTCATAGCTTCCGTCTGATCAATCATGAGATAACCACCAGACTTTAAAGCAACACGTGTTTGCAATGCTTTTTGAATATCTGTTTCAACATTGTATAAGTCGAATATCGGACACTCACCGGGGTAGTGTTTCAGACGATCAACCATATTTGGTACAAACTCAGCCACGAACTCTTGTAGCTTGCCAAACACTTCTCTTGAATCGACTTGAATTTTTACCGTATCTTCATTTGCAAGATCACGGATGATGCGTTGAGGAAGTGGCAGCTCTTCAAAAATAAGTGATGGAACCACGACACTTTTTTGTTTGCGCTGAATAAATTCCCAAAGTTTTGCCAAATACGCCATATCTTGCGCAATAGCGGCTTCTTCGATCCCCTCTGCTGCAGTTCGCACAATGACAGAACCGGGTAACTTATGTTCAGCTTGAATCCGCTCAATGATCGAACGTAAACGATCACGCTCTTCTTCTGATTCGATTCGCTGAGACACGCCAGTATGATGTCCATAAGGCATCATTACCAAATAGCGAGAAGGAATGGAAAGATCAGTACTTAAACGCGCACCTTTCGTGCCTAACATATCTTTCATCACCTGCACTGTCAGAATCTGACCCGGTTGCAGAAGATCAAATACATTTGGCGTCGGTTGATTACGAGGCCAAATCATGTCATTGATATGTAAAAAAGCAGTACGAGATAAGCCAATGTCTACAAATGCCGCTTGCATACCAGGCAATACACGTACAACTTTGGCTTTATAAATATTCCCGACTAAACCACGTTTAGCGTTGCGTTCAACAAATAGTTCGTTGACCGTCCCATTTTCAACTAACGCCACCCGACACTCCATTGGTGTGACGTTAATCAACAACTCGTCAGACATAAAAAACACTCAAAACATTATAAAAATTTTTTAAAAGGTTAATTTAGTGCCTTAACCACTTTTCAATATTTGATTCAGTAACTGTGATGTTTCATGTAAAGGTAAACCCACCACATTGGTGTAGCTACCTTCAATACGAGGAACGAACTTTGCGGCGATTCCTTGTATTGCGTAAGCCCCTGCTTTTCCTACAGGTTCCCCAGTTGACCAATATTCTTCCATATCATGATGACTGAGTGATTGAAAATCAACCTTTGTGCTCACTACCGTACTTATTGTTTTATGTTGTGAAGCCACACAAAGGCCACTGAGAACTTCATGCTGACGCCCTGACAAGGATTGCCAAATTTCAAACGCATGTTGCTTCGAGTCAGGTTTGCCAATAATTTGCCCATCTAAACTGAGGCTTGTATCTGCAGCAATGACCACCGCATCTGGAAATTGTGCTAAAACAACCTGAGCTTTTTGTTCTGCCAAACGTCGAACATAATCATGTGCTTGCTCACCATCATGTACAGACTCATCGATTTCTGGACTAAAAATATCAAATTTAAGTCCAAGCTGTGCAAGCAGTTCTTTACGCCGAGGCGAGCTCGACGCCAGGATTAAATTCGCCATTTTCTAAGCAAATAATACAAGATGGGCCAAGTTAAAATACTGCTCATTAGTGGCTGCCAATGACGAGTTATCGAAAATTGCATATCGGAAATAATTTGTGCAAAAAGGACGTAAATCAAATGTGCCAATATAGCAACACTAGCGATTGCCCAAGTATTTCCAAACGTCATTAAACGGCGTTCACGCACAAACCAACGGATGCTAAATGTTTGTAAAACGAAGCTTAACGCATGTAATCCAAGGGGTGCATCAAGCAGTAAATCTGTAAATAATCCGACTGCAAAAGCAAACCAAACGCCACACCATGTCGGTTGAAGCAAGATCCAATACACCGTAATCATCAGCATGATCAACGGTCGCCATCCTGCCAATGTATAAGACAGAGGATACACCACCAACACTGAACCAATAATGATTGAAAGCACGATGATCCATAGAGGATCACGTGTTTTAACTGACGATATTTTTTTAGCGCTGAGCATGAGGTTGCTCCATGGCTAATGAGTCTGAGAACAGTACCACCACATGGTGTCCACCTGCCAATTGAGCTGCAGGTTTCACGTCTATCTGCGCAAACTCACCGGTATTTTCACGTTTAACTTTGGACACTGTTCCGACCAAATAACCCGCAGGAAAATGTTGTCCTAAACCTGAACTATACACCTTGTCCCCGACTTTGACGTTAGCGCTGGTCGGTACATATTCCATTTTCAAACGACCTAAATCACCAGTGCCTGACACAATGGCACGCATCCCAGAGTTTTCAAGACGTACCGATAGGGAGTGTTCTTTATCTGACAATAACATGACACGGCTACTGTGCGGATAAACATTGATGATCTGCCCCATGATACCGTTATCATCCAACACCGTTTGCCCGACACGCAGTTGGCTCGCAGCACCTCGGTTAATGATAATGATATGACGTAACGGATCAGCATCTGTGCCGATCACCTCAGAGATTTCCATACGACCGTCAATGATCAAAGGCGTATCCAATAATCCACGTAAGCGCGTATTTTCAGCGGAGAGTTCTGAGAGTTTTTGAAGGCGAACCTGAGCCTGAAGCAGCTCTGCCTGCATCGCAGTATTCTCACGACGCAGTTGCGCTTCAGACTTGGTTTGTTGACTGAGCCATTCTTTCGATAAAACGGGATAACTTGCAATGGCATAAATGGGATTGTATGCCGCGTACAAGACATCTCTTGCTGGTTGAATCAAGTGTGGAGCACGCCAATTAAACATTAACACGAACAAACACACGATGACTGCAATGATGAAAGAGCGAAAAGATGGCGGTTGTCTTGAAAACAGATTCGGTTGCACCGCCTCGTCCTTAAATTAAATTACAGAAAATTAACCAACAAACAGCATGTCATGGTTCGGGTTGTCAAAGAGTTCTAAGACTTTACCACCACCACGTGTTACGCAAGAAAGTGGATCTTCAGCAACTACTACTGGCAAACCTGTTTCTTGTGACAATAACTTGTCTAAGTTACGTAATAACGCACCACCACCAGTCAATACAATACCGCGCTCCGCGATATCTGATGACAACTCAGGAGGTGTTTGTTCAAGCGCAGATTTCACTGCAGAGACAATGCTTTGCAATGGATCAGTGATTGCTTGAGTAATTTCATCAGAAGTCACCGTAATCGCGCGAGGAACACCTTCCGCCAAGTTACGACCACGAACTTCGATTTCTAGCACTTTGCCATCTTCATCCGGAAGCGCCATACCCACTTCTTTCTTAATGGTTTCAGCCGTTGTTTCACCAATGACGCAACCGTGTGCTTTACGAACATAATGAATAATTTGTTCGTCAAAAACATCACCACCAATGCGCAATGAATCTGCATAGACACAACCTTGCAATGAAATGATTGCAATTTCAGTTGTACCACCACCTACGTCTACGACCATCGAACCACATGCTTGCTCAACTGGCATGCCTGCACCAATCGCTGCTGCCATTGGCTCTTCGATTAAACGTACATCACGTGCGCCTGCATTGAATACAGCCTCACGAATCGCACGACGTTCAACCAAAGTTGATTTACATGGCACACACACCACAACACGTGGCGCTGGTGGGAAAAGACGCTTTTCATGCACTTTACCAATAAATTGGTTTAACATGGTCTCAGTGACTTCGAAATCCGCAATCACGCCATCTTTCATTGGACGAATTGCAGAAATATTCGCAGGGGTACGACCAAGCATTTGCTTAGCATCCAAGCCAACAGCGGCAACTATTTTTTGTGAACCACTGTGACGAATTGCCACAACAGTCGGTTCATTTAATATAATGCCCCGTCCTGGCGCATAAATTAGTGTATTAGCGGTGCCTAAATCTATGGCTAGATCTGGCGAAAACAAGCCAATTAGTCGTTTTAGAATCACGGGTCGTTCTCAGTTCAACGTTATATAGACGTAAGATGGCAACTTTAACTAAATGTGATGCTTTGGACAAGTCAATCGCTTATTATAACGCATGATATTTTGAATATTTTTATTACTGATTAGGTGAGACAGCATGTCAGCATCAGATGCTCAGCAATCTGCAGATTTAAATGCACAAACCGTTTCAAGCATTGCACACTTAGCACGCTTGTCTTTGGATGACACTCAATCTGCTGAATATGCTCAAAGTTTGAATAAAATTTTAGGAATGATGGAAACCTTGAAAGGCATTGATACCGAAGGTGTTGAGCCATTAAAGAGCCCATTTGACCATCCGCAGCCATTACGTGAAGACGCTGTGTCTGAACAAAACCATCGTGATGACTATCAAGCCGTTGCACCAGCTGTGCAAGACGGTTTGTATCTTGTTCCACGTGTAATTGAATAATTGTTCAGTTTTGCCCTATTTAAATTTTAGTTAAGAATTTTTCTCATGACAGATTTACATCGCTTATCGGTTCGTGAACTTATCGATGGTTTAGCAAATGCTAAATTCTCTTCACGTGAATTGACGCAACATTATTTAAACCGTATTGAAAAAATTGATGCGCAAGTCAAATCTTATGTCACTGTGACTGCTGAACAAGCATTGGCTCAAGCTGATGCAGCTGATGCAGCGATCAAAGCAGGTACAGCAACCACTTTGACTGGTTTACCTATTGCACATAAAGATATTTTCTGTACGCAAGGCATTAAAACCACGGCTGGTTCTAAAATGCTAGACAACTTTATCTCTCCGTACGACGCAACCGTTGTAGCGAAAGGTAAAGCTGCGGGTCTAGTGACTTTAGGTAAACTGAACATGGACGAATTTGCCATGGGCTCTACATCAGAGTCATCTTACTTTGGTGCAACGGCGAACCCTTGGGCGCTTGACCGTGTTCCGGGTGGTTCTTCAGGCGGTTCGGCTGCGGCAGTTGCAGCTGACCTTGCACCGTTTGCGACTGGTACAGATACAGGCGGTTCAATCCGTCAACCTGCATCTTTCTGTGGTCTTACAGGCTTAAAACCAACCTATGGTCGTGTATCACGTTTCGGTATGATTGCCTATGCATCATCACTTGACCAAGGCGGTCCAATGGCACGTTCGGCAGAAGACTGTGCTTACCTCATGAATGTGATGGCAGGACATGACGCAAAAGATTCAACATCTGTACAAAAAGATGCTGATGACTACGTTGCAAACTTGAACGGCACGTCTGTAAAAGGATTACGCATTGGTATTCCAAAACAGTACTTTAATGTTGAAGGTTTAGCTGCTGACGTTAAAGCACGTGTTGAAGAATCTCTAAAAAAATTGGAAGAGATGGGCGCAACGCTTGTTGAAATTGACCTCAACATGACTGAGGCATATGTTCCAACCTATTACCTGATTGCCCCTGCTGAAGCATCTTCTAACTTGTCACGTTTTGACGGCGTACGTTATGGCTACCGCTGTGAAGATCCAAAAGACATCATGGACCTATACAAACGTTCTCGTTCTGAAGGTTTTGGTGCTGAAGTTCAACGCCGTATTTTGATTGGTACTTATGCGCTGTCTGCAGGTTATTACGATGCGTACTACGTCAAAGCACAAAAAGTACGTCGTTTAATCCAACAAGATTTCTTAAAAGCATTCGAGTCTGTTGACGTGATTGCTGCGCCTTCTGCGCCGACAACGGCGTATAAGATTGGTGCAAACCTTTCTCCAGTTGAAATGTACTTGGGCGATATCTATACCATCGCGGTAAACCTTGCAGGTCTTCCTGCGATTAACGCGCCTGTTGGTTTTGATCAAAATAATTTACCTGTTGGCTTACAGTTGATTGGTAACTACTGGTCAGAATCTCAATTGTTGTCTGTGGTGCACCAATACCAACAAGCAACTGATTGGCACACCAAACGCGCTGCAATTGCTGAGGAGAATGCATAATGGCGAAGAACAATGCAAAACCTAAATCAAATTTGATTGATGGTTGGGAAGTCGTTATTGGTATTGAGATTCACACTCAACTTGCGACTAAATCTAAAATCTTCTCAGGTTCTTCAACTGAATTTGGTCAAGACCCAAACACTCAAGCGAGCCTTGTTGATTTGGCAATGCCGGGCGTACTGCCTGTATTAAATAAAGAAGTGGTTGATCTTGCGATTCGCTTTGGTTTGGGTATCGATGCGTACATCGACCAAGCGTCTGTATTTGCACGTAAAAACTATTTCTACCCTGACTCTCCAAAAGGCTACCAAATCAGCCAAATGGACAACCCGATTGTGGGCTTGGGTCATATCGACATCCAACTTGAAGATGGTACAGTTAAACGCATTGGCGTGACACGTGCGCACCTTGAGGAAGATGCAGGTAAATCGATTCATGACCAATTTGAAGGGATGTCAGGTATCGACTTAAACCGTGCAGGGACACCACTTCTTGAGATTGTATCTGAACCAGATATGCGTTCGGTTGAAGAAGCAGTTGCTTACATTAAAGCGATTCACACCCTTGTGCGTTGGTTAGGCATCTCTGACGGTAACATGGCGGAAGGCTCTTTCCGTGCCGACTGTAACGTGTCTTTACGTCGTCCGGGTCAGCCGTTTGGTACACGTTGTGAATTGAAAAACCTCAACTCATTCCGTTTCATTGAACAAGCGATCAATGTTGAAATTGAACGTCAAATGGAAATCTTGGAATGGGATGGCACAATTGACCAAGAAACACGTTTGTTCGACCCTGTGAAAATGGAAACGCGTTCAATGCGTTCTAAAGAAGAAGCGAACGATTACCGCTACTTCCCTGACCCTGACTTGTTGCCTGTGATTATTGCAGATGAGCAAATCGAAGCGATTAAAGCGACCATGCCTGAGCTTCCTGCTGCACGTCGTGCACGTTTTGTGGCTGACTTTGGTGTAACTGAATACGATGCGCACGTTCTTACGCTTACTCGTGAAATGTCAGAGTTTTATGAAGAAGTCGTAAAAGCTGCGGGCGGTGCTGCACAAGGTAAGATTGCTGCAAACTGGGTGATGGGTGAATTCTCAGGTGCTTTAAACAAAGCTGGCTTGGAATTGGCTGATTCTCCTGTATCTGCTGAGAAACTTGGCGGCATGATTGCACGTATTGTCGATAACACGATTAACGGTAAGATTGCGAAACAAGTGTTCGGCTTTATGTGGGAAGAAGGCAAAACTGCAGACGAGATTATCGCTGAAAAAGGCTTGAAACAGGAAACTGATACAGGCGCAATTGAAGCGATTATTAAAGAAGTGCTTGCTGCGAACGAGAAAATGGTTGAAGAGTATAAATCTGGTAAAGAGAAAGCCTTTAACGGTCTTGTTGGTCAAGTGATGAAGGCTGCGAAAGGTAAAGCTAACCCTGCGCAAGTCAATGAATTAATGAAGAAATTGATTGGTTGATCTGATCTTTCTTTAAAAGAAAACCCGCTTTAGAGCGGGTTTTCTATTTGAAATTTTGATTGTATTAGACTAAATTATTAAATATTTATTAACTATATATTTATTTTTAATTAATTATGACAAATAAGAAACTTAAATCTGAAGAAATCGAATTCTCCATGTCTATCCAATCAGAGGAAATTGAAAGTTTAAAAGATGAAAATGATACAAACAAGTCTGAGACTTCAGAACCCATTGAAAATGAAGAAGAATCTAGAACAAAAAAGTTAGAGATGGAGAAAATTGCTAAAGAATACTATAGCCATCTCAATGGTACTTTATCATTCATTATGTTAGGAATTTATTTCAGTATAATCGAGTTAGATTATTTTCAAGTTTATGCAATTTTAACATCGATATTATTTACGATATATCTCACTTTTAATTTTAAAGAATATTCCACTGTAGCTAATGAATACTTAGCTCAATTCTCTGGTTTCGAGAAGATTAGAAATGCTCTACGTTTATTTATCTTTTTTATAGCATTTTTTCTTTTATTAACTGCCGCTTTTGGATTCACAGTACTCAAATCATTATCCAATTGGTTGTTTTAATTCCTGATCATTAGTTATAACACTCCTTATTTTTTACATAGGCAAGATGTCAATTCTAAAGTCTAATTCGTCAAGTA
Organism: Acinetobacter sp. Ver3; assembly: GCF_000632455.1. Taxonomy (GTDB): domain Bacteria; phylum Pseudomonadota; class Gammaproteobacteria; order Pseudomonadales; family Moraxellaceae; genus Acinetobacter. Next base: position 442 of record NZ_JFYL01000074.1, on the reverse strand, counting down.
ATGAAAGTAGCAAAAGGGGAAGCAAACGCTGCACAAGCCCATGAATTGATGAAGAAGTTGATTGGTTGATTTAATCTTTCTTTAAAAGAAAACCCGCTTTAGAGCGGGTTTTTTTATTTAATTCATTCCATGACATTTTTTAAATTTTTTGCCGCTTTGGCAAGGACAAAGGGCATTTCTTTGAATACCGTTGAAACGTTCCAAAATTAATTTCCTTTCCTCTTGTACTTTAAAATTATTCTCCAATTGTGTTAACTTTTTCCCAAGTACATCATCAAGAAATAAGTTTGGATTCCAACCTTGAAGAATTTTAGAAATAAAAAAATTTTCTACTAATGAAGCGGCAATCCCTAAAGGAGTATTAAGAACCCCAATGATTGTTGGCACGATCCATTTGATTAAATTTATTTTCAAATTTAAACCATGCTCTTTTAATAATTCA
>NZ_JFYL01000073.1 GCF_000632455.1 Acinetobacter sp. Ver3 | reverse complement strand
AATTTTTCATCCATTGGCATCTTATAAAAAAAGAGAGCCTAAGCTCTCTTTCTTCACTTAAAAGACCGATTAGTGTCGAGCAGACTTTGATTCGTCAACTGCTTTCACAATGGGTGTTTTGACTAATGGTTTAGGCATAGAGGTTAATGCTAGTGGTAAAATTTCATCAATTGATTTTACAACTTTGATATCTAAACCTTCTTTCACATTATCAGGAATTTCGACTAAATCACGTGCATTTTCCTGTGGAATAAAGACCATTTTTACACCGCCACGATGTGCAGCCAGTAATTTTTCCTTTAAACCACCAATACGCATTGCACGGCCACTCAAGCTAGTTTCACCAGTCATTGCAATATCAGGTCGAATCGCAATGCCAGTAAACGCTGAAACTAATGCTGTCGTCAAAGCAAGACCAGCTGAAGGACCATCTTTAGGCGTAGCGCCTTCAGGTAAGTGCACGTGAATATCGGTTTCTTCAAAGCGAGTAGAATCGATACCCAAAGCATCAGCTCGTGTACGCACTACGGTCATGGCTGCAGTAATAGACTCCTTCATAACATCACCTAAAGAACCAGTGGTTACAAATTTGCCTTTACCTTTCATTGCTGCAACTTCAATTGTCAGTAGTTCACCACCAACTGAAGTCCAAGCTAGACCATTAACACGACCGACTTGAGCTTCTTCTTCAGCCATACCAAAATCGAATTTATGCGGCCCTAAGTAGTCAGGTAGATTTGCCGAATTAACTTCAATTTGAAGATTTTTCGCTTTTTTACTAACCGCTTCTTTAACCACTTTACGTGCGATTTTAGAGACTTCACGCTCTAAACTTCGAACACCAGCTTCACGTGTATAGCGTTGTACGATATCTCGAATTGCTTCTTCGTGTACACTTAATTCCTTAGCACGTAAGCCATTATTCTTGATTGCTTTAGGTACTAAGTAACGCTCAGCAATATTGATTTTCTCTTCCTCTGTATAACCAGGAAGGCGAATGACCTCCATACGATCTAACAAAGCTTCAGGTATATTCATACTGTTTGCAGTACAAATAAACATGACTTCAGATAAATCAAGATCAAGATCGAGATAGTGATCGTTGAATTTGTGATTCTGTGAAGGATCAAGCACTTCTAACAAGGCAGATGCAGGATCACCACGATGATCTTGAGCCATTTTGTCAATTTCATCGAGTAGGAATAAAGGGTTTTTTACACCGACTTTAGAAAGTGATTGCACAATCTTACCTGGCATCGCACCAATATAAGTTCTGCGATGTCCACGAATCTCAGCCTCATCACGAACACCACCAAGTGCCATTCGAACGAATTCGCGACCTGTTGCTTTAGCTACAGACTCACCTAATGAGGTTTTACCTACACCAGGAGGACCTACGAGACACAATACTGGTCCACGTAGTTTTTTTACACGTGACTGAACAGCAAGATATTCAACGATACGTTCTTTAACTTCATCCAAACCATAATGATCAGCATCAAGAATATCTTGAGCTTTAGCAAGATTGATACTTACTTTGCTCGCCTTATTCCATGGTGTATCTAATATAGTTTCGATGTAATTACGAACTACGGCTGCTTCACTCGATGCAGGCTGCATTGCTTTGAGCTTACGGAATTCACCTTCTGCTTTTTTACGAACATGCTCAGGAAGATCAGCTTCAGCTAAACGTTTTTCAATCTCTGCGATATCATCTTCAGCACCGCCATTCATGTCAGAAAGTTCACGCTGAATAACTTTCATTTTTTCATTTAGAAAATATTCGCGCTGATTCTTTTCCATTTGACGTTTTACATTGTCATGTAAATTTTGCTCAATCTGTTGTTCTTCAGACTGTTGAAGCAAATAAGTCATTAACTCTTGTAAATGAGCTTCAAATTCATCGTGTTCGAGGAATTTTTGTTTCACTTCGATATTTAACGGCACGCGTGTTGCGACGAAGAACATGAGTTGCAATAAATCATCGATTTTATTTGCAGCATTAATTAACTCACGCGCATTACGTAGTTTTGCTTCAGCGTATTGGCTGAAAAGACCACGTAATTCTTCGAGGCGAGTTTGTTGAGTTGCCGATTCCATACGGATCGTCATTGGGCTAAGGCTGTGCTCAGCTTCTAAATAATCGTTTTGATCGTAAATATTAATCAATTTAGAGCGATAAATACCCTCGATTAAAACCTTAATGCAGTTTTCATCGTTCTCATGATTTACGACTTGCACAATCTTCGCGACAGTACCGTATTGATATAAATTGTCGTGATCAATTTCTTCTGTAAGAGAATCTTGTTGAGCTACTACAAAAACTAAATTGTCACTGTTACGAGCTACATCAACTGCTTTAATCGATTTTTCACGGCCGACAAAAAGCGCAATTTGCATGTGTGGATAAACCACAACATCACGCAAAGCTAATAGCGGTAACACGCTAGGGGTCTGAAGTTCTAAGTTTTCTTCATTCATAATAATATCAGTCATGAGCACTCCTAATGAGTGACAACGGTGTTGCCATATTTTTATAGTGATGTGTAATTTAAAAAATACAAGGGTGAAAATCGTTAAAATTCGATTTATTTCTACTAATCTTGATAAATTCAGTTGGATTTAGGGTTAATTAACATTCTCCGTTTGAATTTTAATCGTTTTTTAGGGGTGATTAACTCATCTAATGGCTGATCCCAAGGCTGGCGATTTAAAGGATCTAAAATTAATTGAAAGTCATGCGCTAAACCGATGCGATAGGGGTGATTGCTCGCATGCTTTAACGTTCTATCATAAAAGCCACCTCCCATACCCATACGTGTTCCATGATGATCACACGCAACAAGGGGCATCAACAGTACATCAAGTTGTTTTACATTTTGCCCCAATCTATGCATAGGCTCATACATTCCCAATTTATGTTTAGTAAAACGTTTATTTAGATATTGATGCTTTGAAATTGGAACCCATTTTAAAGTTGAATCAAGTCTGGAGACTTTTGGGAGATAAACGACTTTATGCTTCGAAAAGCAATGCATGATTAGGATATGTGTTTGAACTTCACCGAATGCATCTAAATAAATCCCAATTTTTTGTGCAGATTTAAATTTAGAGTGAGATTGGATTTTTGACAAAACCTGAAAAGCAGAACGTCGTTGCGTAAAAATTGAGAGTTGTCTTCTACGAGAGCGTAGAGTTTTTCTTAAAAGTTGTGTTTGCAACTGCATTTCAAACTATACCAATCTAAGTGCATGTGTAAGGTAAGTAGTTTATCGATTTTTACTCAGGTTTAATCAACCTGATTTGAATATTTTCGATAGTATATTTTTCATTTACTCTAGGTGTAACAAATAAAAGATTAGGGTCAATTTAATTTTAAATTGAAGCCGATAAGCTGAACTCTATCGGATCAGTTAAGTTCTGATCATAAAAAATAGAAAAGGGAACGATAATGAAAAATAAAAAATACGGTATTCTATTTAAAAAGAGCAAGCATGCTTATCGTATGGTTATGCTCACGACAGTAATTAGTCTTTCTGGTCTAATCACAAATCATGTAAATGCTCAAACTAGCTCTAAGTTGGATTTATCACTGTCTAGCCATTCTGTGAATAAAATAAAAAAACTACTGAATGATCCAAAAGTTTGGCAACAGATTCCGAAACAAGTCACCTTATGTGTGTATTCACCGAGCGGTGCTCATGGTGAAGCATTTGAGCAAGCGACGAGCTATATGAGTGAATTACCACGAATTGCTAAAGTTGCTCAAGATTTCGGCGTGCGAATGACTGTCAATCGTACGGCTAAGCTACAAATGCAGATAGATTTGAATTATCCAAAATTAAAGCAAAAAACATCCACTGAAGTTAATTTAAAAGTCTATACAGATGAACGGGTTTTAACTGAAGACTTTAGAAGTAAACGTTGTGATGGTGCTGGAATAAGTAATTTACGTGCCAAGCAATTCAACTCTTTTGTTGGAAGTATTGATGCAATAGGTGCAGTTCAAAACTATAAACAACTGACTAAAGTGATTCAGCTGTTAGCAAGACCTGAATTTGATTCGAAAATGGTCAATAAGGATTATGAGGTTGTCGGTATTGTGCCTTTAGGTGCTGCTTATATTATGGTAAATGATCGTAAAATTGATACTTTATCTAAAGCAGCTGGGAAAAAAGTCGCTGTAATGAGTTTTGACGCAACCCAAAAAAAATTAGTCCAAAATGTTGGTGCTCAACCAGTTACAGTGGATTTAACTTCGGTAGGCGGGAAATTCAACAATAAGGAAGTTGATATTATCGCAGCACCTGCAATCTTATTTGAACCTTTAGAACTCTATCGTGGAATGACAAGCAAGGGCAAGGTACGAGGCGCAATTATTCGTTTTCCACTCGTTCAAGTAACGGGTACATTGATTATGCATCGAAATAAATTTCCTGCTGGAATGGGGCCTATAGCAAGGGAGATTATTTCCAAGCAATTAACACCGGCTTATAGATTTATTGATCAAACTGAATCTAAAATTGATCCTAAATTTTGGATGAATATAAGAGATGCTGAGAAACCTGGATATTTGAAAATTATGCGCGAAGCTAGAATTCAGATGACAAAAGAAGGGCATTATCATCCTGAAATGATGTCTATTCTTAAAAAGATACGATGTAGTGATGATCCTAAGAATTATGAGTGTGCGCTTCAAGATGAGTAACTAATAATCTAAAAAATAGATTGTTTTTATAATTTTAATCGGTTTTATTTGTTTTTAGCCATGCTTTAAATTACTCACATCTAGGTTAAAGAGTAAATGTGAGATGAAAATTTTTATCGCAGTGGTTACTTCTACTTTGTTGATAAGTGCATGCGCATATGATCCAGTGCATTATGAGCAGCTCAGAATGTCAGAGAACGCGCAACACATGAAATTAAATGGTTAAAAAAAGCCCCCAGATGGGGGCTTTATGCCTATTTCTTTTTAACGATATCGCTCCAAGACACATTAGTTGGCACGCCTGAGTTAAAGCGAACTGATGCGGATGATGAATAATCTTTAGTTTGTTCAACGACAATCTTTTGATTGTACTCATCAATAATTTCTAACTTACCGCCTGCTTTCGGGTAAATTCTCCACCACTCTTTTTCGAATGGTTGAGTTACACTGAAGTTAAATGCATATGAAAAATTAGCATCTTTAGGTTGGCCAACAATTGTACCTTTACTTGACACACTTTGTAATTGTTCATCAAAAAAACGGTATTCATAATCCTGTAGCCCCATATATTCCAATGTAGTGCTAGGGTTATTTTTATCTACAATCTGGAATTTTAAAGGATCTTTTACAGAGTAAATTGCGCCATTAGAACCAACTGTATCTTTTACAATTTTACCAGTGACTAAATATAGTTTAGATGTATCAGTCCACGGTGTATAAAGCGCATTATTAAACTCAACTGTGGTAGAGCTTAATGTTTCAGTAAGCGAAATAGATCCTCCTTTAAATGTTACGACTTCCTTGCCGAAACTAGTAGCACAAGAATCATTACCACTTTTTAGCTTGATTGTTTGAGTAGTTCCACTTTTAGTTAGCTCAGTACAAATTAAATTTCTAAAAATTGTAAATGCACTTGTTCCTTGATCTGTTAATTCAATTACTCTACCTGTACGAGTAATGGGTCCATCACCCAATGTTTCGCCAATCATGTGTCCTAATGCTTGATTAAATCGATCATCCATGACATTCAAAGATTCTGAAAAACCAAGCGTTTCTTTAAGTTTTGTTAAAAAATCCTTATCTTTAAAAGGTATAAATGTAGAGCTCACATCACCTGGTTTAATATAATTATCATTTGGCGTGTCAAGCTTCGAGTCACTTCCACCACCACATGCACTTAGTAATGCAGCAATACTCGCAACCCCAGCCAATTTTGCTAATTTAGACATATTCTCTTCCTTTAAATATAAATCTATTCTCATTGTTTATAATGTTTGACTAATAATATGCAGTCTTTAAACAATAAGAAGACATTAAAATGAAATACTTTTTGTGTAATTTCTATTATGGGGAATAATAATTTAAATTTTAGAAAAGTTACTAGGTCATTATTAACCAAATTTACAAATAATATGTCAATTTTTTTATATTGTTAAATATATATAAAGCAATAGGTTTAAATAATTAAATAATATTGAGAGTTAAGTATATTTGTTTTAGATTAGTGTCTAATAAGTTGTTTATAGTGAAAATAATGTGATAAAAATCAAAAATTATTAATATTGATTATTAATTTGGGATAAAGCGCAAGGATGTTTATTCAAAAATAAGAAAAAAGAGAAAATAAAATAAAGACTCCGGAGATGCCGCTGCATGTGTCGTTACCCTGAACCCGACGAGTTCAAGGTGGACGCGACGTATACTTGCTGGGTTTCCCACTCGAGGTGGGCATACGCTCTAAATATACAGAACACAATCCATAAGTTTAAGTATCGGCAGGGGAATAGACCCGCTGGCGAACATCCCAGAGTTAAATTAAGTATAACGAAATGAGTGAGATTGGCAAACCTTGGTGTACCCATTATTTGCGTGATAATTCACTCAGTAAAACTGACTGTGCAAACTTAGATCAAATTTATACAGTTTTTTCAACGTCTTCCAAGATTGTTGCAAGTAAGCGTTCACAATGAGAATATTCTTGTAAGGATTTGTTCATTGTTAAAACTTCTTGCATAAGCTCTAAAGCCACCATGATAACGAGCTTATTGTGTTCTACGTTAGGTGCTTTTCTACGAAATTCTTGAAATTTCTCATTCAGCAAATCACCAGCACGTTGTAAATCATCTTTCCGATCTTGAGTGGTTGAAAGTTTAAATGTTTGTTCAATTAGTCTTAACTCGACTGTAACGACTTCAGACATAATTATGCTTCCTCATTTTGTTCAGCCGGATTTTCTAATTGTTGGATTTCTTGGGCATGATGATCTTGATCAGTACCTAAAATGGCCAATCGTTGAATGATTTGCTCAACCTTAGTTTTAGCGAGTTCATTTTTTTTGATTAAACGTTGATTTTCAGCCTTCAATTCATCAATTTCTTTTTGAGCTTGACGTTGTTCAGCCAACATTTTTTCTTTGATGACTCTCAACTCATTCCTTTCAGCCAAGATTTCCTGAAATCTATTTTTTAAATCAGTACAACTCTTTTCTAAACGACTATAACGTTCTGCTAAAGCAGTAGCATCTTGATTTAAAGTTTTATAAATACCATCCAATTGATTGTATTTGTCATTTAGACTTTCAATCTGTTCTTGCTTTTGAGTGATGACGCTATTTTTTTGAGCAGTTTGAGTTTGATGAGTTTCCTGAAGTTCTTTCTGCTTAGCTTCAAGAGAACTATTCATTTGTTCGGTTTCGGACAAACGATGTTTAAGCGTGCCTAAATGCGTTTGTAAACGCTGTAATTGTTCTAACATAACGAGGTCGCGTAGTTTCGCAATCAAAGGTAATATATACAGAAGTATAGAGATTGGAAAAGCGAATGCAAGACGATATTTCAGGTTGGACAGATTGGAACCAACAATTCGGTTCAATTGAGGAAATTACTAGTCCTAGTGAGTTACATGGTCTACTTACAGGTATTGTTTGTGTAACTGAACCGCCATCTCATGAGGAGTGGATACAAATTTTGTCTACATTGAATGTGCCTCAATTAGAACCTACTGCGCTTAATTTACTGGCTGAGGAATCTGAAGATGTTTCGCATGCTTTATCAGAAGATGAATTAGATTATTTACCCATTTTGCCTGATGATGAACATGTATTGTCTGAGCGTGTTCAAGCTTTAGCAGATTGGTGTGCTGGAGTAGTATTGGGGTTTGGATTAGCGTCTGGGCATATTCGTACTGATGAAGCTGAGTTGATTGAACACTTGCAAGATATTGCAGCAGTAGAGTTTGAAGATTCTGATAATGATGAAGAAGGTGAAATTAGCTATCAAGAACTTTATGAATTTGTTCGATTAATTCCAGTGAGCTTATCTGTTGGACGAACCAAGATTGCTGTTGAAGAAAGCTCATTACTGAAACATGCAAAACCAACAATTTCGAAAAAAAATGAGCAAAGTGTCGTTGAGATGTTTACACCTCATCGACCAAGTTGATTACATTTAATCAAGAGTACTACTTAACATATAAGTAGTACTGTATTTTCTTAAATTAAATAGCCTAAGCTGCAGAAAAGATATGAAACTTACTCAATCAGATTTTCAAAAACGACGTGATCAATTAGCCGCTGAAATAGGTCTAAGAAGCATTGCAATTATTGCAACACGTGAAGAAATGTTTAGAAATCGTGATGCTGATTATAAATATCGCGCTGATAGTAGCTTTTTTTATCTAACGGGATTTGCAGAGCCTGAAGCAGTTGCTGTAATTGAAACATTTGATACTGAAGAAGAAGGTTATACCTACAGTTTATTTTGTCGTGAACGCAATCGAGAGATGGAAATCTGGACAGGTTACCGTGCAGGGATTGATGGTGCAGTCGATGATTATGATGCGGATGAAGCTTATGCGATTGATCTACTAGACGAAGAAATCATCGCAAAGCTTCAAGGAAAAGAAAGATTATTTTATAGAATTAGTCAACAAGCCAGTTTTGATGCAAAAATTACAAAATGGATTGCAGAAGCAAGTGGTGAAAGCCGACGTGGTACCGCTGCACCGACACAATTGATTCAGTTAGATACAATTTTAGATGAGATGCGTCTACACAAAGAGCCAAAAGAAATAGAGTTAATGCAAATCGCATCTGATATTTCTGCTCAAGCACATACGCAAGCGATGAAATCTGTACGACCAGGAATGATGGAATATGCTTTAGAAGCGGAGCTGAATTATATTTTTGGTAAAAATGGTTGTGTACCATCGTATAACAGTATTGTGGGTGGTGGAGAAAATGCTTGTATATTGCACTATGTTGAAAATAACAAACAACTTAATGACGGCGATTTAGTTTTAATAGATGCAGCTTGTGAATATGAATTTTACGCGTCAGATATCACTCGGACATTTCCAGTAAATGGTAAATTTAATCCTGAACAAAAGGCGCTTTATAATATAGTGCTTGATGCTCAAATCGCTGCAATAGATGCGGTTAGGATTGGTAACTCTTACAAAGAGCCACACTACGTTGCTGTTCGTATTTTAGTGCAAGGCTTGCTTAATCTTGGAATCATGCAGGGTGATCTCGATGAAATCATTGAGACAGAAGCCTATCGTCAATTTTATATGCATGGAACCGGTCACTGGTTAGGCATGGATGTTCATGACGTAGGGGCATATAAAGTCGATGGAGAATGGCGAACATATCAAGAAGGTATGGTGGTGACCATTGAACCAGGTTTATATATTGCCCCTGATGATGAAACTGTCGATCCAAAATGGAGAGGGATTGGTATTCGCATTGAAGATGATATTGTTGTCACTCAAGATGGACCGAGAAACCTGACTGCTAAAGTAGTGAAAACCATTGAAGATATCGAAGCCTTGATGGCGAGTTAACCATTTTCACAAATCTCAAAAGTCGATGGAAACATCGGCTTTTTTTCAATGTCATATTCAATATTGAAAAATGAATTATGGCTTCATCTTCAATAACGCTAATTCATTATAAAAAGTAAAAACTTTATTGTAAGATGAATTTGATTAAAAATTTATGTGTATGCAGCTATTGCTTGCTTTTATAAGGATCAAAACATGCAACAAGAAGTCATCATTGTCGGTGGTGGAATGGTCGGATTAAGCCTTGCTCTTATGCTGGCTAAAACTAACATTGCAGTGAAATTGTTAGAGGCGATCAGCTATCCTAACTATGATGATGCTAACCTTGCACCATATCATTCAAGTTTTGATGCCCGTAATAGTGCGCTGTCACGTCGAAGCGTGCAAATTTATCAAGAATTGGGAATTTGGGATTCACTGCAACAATATGCAACGCCTATTTTAGAAGTAAATATCACAGAAGAAGGAAGTTTCGGTAAGGCACGTTTAATCGCGGCTCAAGAGAAAGTAGAAAGCTTTGGTCAAGTGATTGAGAATGCATGGCTTGGACGAGTATTGTTATCAGAAGTCAAAAAAAATCCACTCATTGAGTTAATTGATGGTGTTCAAGTGACGTCACTTAAACAGGATGAACATTTAGCTTATCTCGAAGCATCAAAAGCGAATAAACATTTGCAGTTTAAATCCAAATTAGTCATAGCAGCAGATGGACGTGATTCTTTCTGTCGAAAAGCACTCGGTGTCGGTGCATCAGTGCATGATTATGATCAAGTGGCGATTGTCACTACAGTGCAGACATCCAAACCTCACTCCCATGTCGGTTTTGAACGTTTCAGCCCACTTGGTCCTTTAGCATTGTTGCCTTTACCTGGTGAATACCGTCGCTCTGTTGTTTGGCCAGTGCCTAAAGGTACTGAGGGAGAGTGGTTAGGTGATGAAAATGATCAGCATTTTTTAGATGCTCTTCAAAAAACCTATGGCGACCGAGCTGGTAAATTTGAGAAAACTGGTCGTAGATTTAGTTTTCCTTTATCTCAAGTTTTGTCTGAAAAACAAGCAATAGGACGTGTTGTACTTATGGGTAATGCTGCTCATACCATTCATCCAGTCGCAGGTCAGGGTTTTAATTTGTGTATGCGTGATGCATATGTATTGACCCGATATTTAAAACAACAGGTCATCAAAAATGCCGATTTAGGTGAAGTTGCTGTACTGAAAGAGTATGAAAAATCTCGACTCAAAGATCAGCAACGTGTGATTAAGTTTTGTGATTCTGTGGTGCGAGGCTTTAGTAATCAAAATCCAATACTAAAATTTGTGCGAAATACAGGTCTAATGTGCTTTGAAAATATTCCAGGTATTAAGCCACTCGTTGCCAATTATGCAATGGGGTTAAAAGCATGAATGATGCTATTTTAGATGTCGTGATTGTGGGCGGTGGTTTAGTCGGAGGATTAACTGCTTTATTGCTGGCTAAAGGTGGAGTTCAAGCGACTGTACTTGATGCAGCACCGATATTGGATCACGAGAAGACCTTAGAATCATTGAATCCTCGTGTACTTGCATTGAGTCAAGCCACCATTCATTTGCTTAAGCATGTTGATGTATGGGATAAGTTGGCTCGTCAACAACCCTACACGGGAATGCAGGTGTGGAACAAAAATGGCTTTGGTGAAATCAATTTTGGAACATCAGCGCATTCTAAACCTGATCAAGCACAAATATTAGGTTCAATGGTCGAACCAAGTATCTTGAACCTTGCCATTCAGAGCATGATGATCGACCAGATTGATGATTACCGTACTCAAATCCAAGTGAAACGTATTGAGCAAGGAAATGGTTGTTGGATTCTTCATCTCGCTGATCAAACTCAATTGAAAACGAAACTTTTAATTGGTGCGGATGGTGCAAATTCATTCGTACGTGAACAAGCCATGATTGATTTGGATGTTTTGGATTATCATCAGGCTGGTATTAGTTGTGCGATCAAGACGGAACAAGCTCATGAACATGTTGCGAGACAAATCTTCTTAGAAACAGGACCACTGGCTTTTCTCCCAATGGCAAGTTTAGAAGATCAAGAATATGGTCATTGGCAATCCATTGTGTGGACTTTACCAGATGATTATGCAGACGAATTTGCGTCACTCTCAGATGAAGATTTTGTACAATTACTGACACGAGAGAGTCATCATATGTTGGGTAAAGTATTAGCCGCAACGCCTCGAGCAAAATTCCCACTGAAAGCACGAGCTGCTCAACGTTATATTAAAGATGGCTTAGCCCTAATTGGTGATGCAGCCCATGTTATTCATCCACTTGCTGGTCAGGGGGTGAATATTGGTTGCCTTGATGCAGCAATTCTATGCGATGTGCTACTTTCTGATTACGCCCGTGGCGTTTGGGCTCATGAGCAAACTTTATTGAAATATGAGCATCGCCGTAAATTTCAAAACGATGCCATGATGCATAGTATGTCTATGATTGGGTGGATGGAATCTGCTCCTGTTTTTCCTATTGTTTGGGCGAGAAACTTTGGTTTGAAACAAGTTGAAAATATAAGTGCGTTAAAATCGGCGTTTATGTCGCAAGCGAATGGTTTGAGTCAGCTCAGTAATACAAGATATCAAGTGAATTGAAATCTGATCTAAAAAGAATCATCAGTATATATTTTTTTACCAATATGATTAAAAAATATACAAATGAGGTGCTTTAGATACTATGCGAACGATAAAGAGCTTGATACATTTCTCTAAAAATCAAAGCACGTTCCAATCAGGTGCGTGAAAACATTGATGGGTAGTTTGAAATGACAGACGCAAATGATTTTGATGACAACGAAGACAGTGTTGTAGACGAAAATGAATCACAAGCAGCAGAAAAAGGTGCGGCCGTAAGTGACGTTACTGTATCTGATGCCGATGTCGCGGAAGCTGAAACATTAACAGTGACAGCTAAACTCAAACAACGTCAGGCACTGGAAGATGAAGTTGCTGCTTTTCTAGCACGTGGTGGTCGTATTACTGAAGTTCCACCTGATGAATCAATAAAAGATTAAT
>NZ_JFYL01000072.1 GCF_000632455.1 Acinetobacter sp. Ver3 | reverse complement strand
TCTGATTGCTCATTGTGGTTATGGTATTGATTGGTCTCGCATTGACTCTCAACAACAATGGATTCAAGCCAATATTGAAGGTTTTTATGGTAATTTAAATCCATTAATTAAGATTTTTGAAATATGCTTTATTCAAAATACCTAAAATTTAAGTAGTCGAAGCCCACAATCCTTAATGAGCCATCATCTTTGCTTCAATCCACTGATTAATTTCCCAAATAAACCAACAATCACGATTCTTAGAAATCTTAATACTCTTCGGGTAATTTAGGATCGTAATATTCAGATTACTTATCCAGAATTGAATAGATCGTTAACTTAGATAGACTTTTAAGCAATGTAACTTGCCGCATGTTTATCAACATATGTCTCAAAAAAGTCTGCCCATACATAGATTTATGGCGTTTAGTGCTTAAATTTCAGATTAATCTTCGTCTGATGACCTGAATGGATGTTACAGATTACATGCAGGTGAATTACTCTGTGGCTGTATCATGGCTTTTGTGCAATCCAATCCATTTGATCCGAATGTTCTCTTTTGCAATAAAGCAGCCTCTTCTGCTTTTCCTGAACCAACGAACTATGTCATTGATTTGATTCAACCGACAACAGTGATGCTGAATCAAATCTCCAAAGAAGGGATTAAATGCAAGAAATGTGGTAAGAAAAAGATAGGGGATGGAAGTTATTATCCGTCTAATTGGAACCAGCCCATGAGTCGAGATCAGTTGAGTAAGAATCATTTTAAATGAATAAGAGAAGGATGGCTTACCTCACTTCTCCGAATAACAATGCTATGCTTTTCAACCAAGGTTATAAATTGGCAACTACATTTCATTCTTCTTCATGCTGGTCCTATAGCCTGTAGACAATTACTACATCATTTGCATTCAATGCTCAATACAGCCTGTCAGCAGAACCGCAGCGATACTTTTTTTCGTGCATACATGTAGTGTTTAAATCCATTCATTTTTCAATGATCCTCTGCCGTTTATCACATTTATGGTCGATCTTTAACCTTGTGAAAAATGCACATACCGATCCCTTCAAACTGTCAAATTTATGTATGCATGACATTTAAAGAAAATTATCTGATCAATTTTTTTAGGTAAAATTCATCAAGAAAAAAGTTATTATTATTCATAACATCACCAATAACCACATAAAAACAATAATTTAATAAATTATTCTTCCAATTTTTTTATATTTAGTGTTATATCAAAATGCAGAACTTTTTAAAGATAAGCACGTCATGATAGTCGGTGGTGGAAATTCTGGAGCACAAATTTTGGCTGAAGTTTCCCAAGTGGCAGACACTCTTTGGATCACGCCAACACCTCCTCAATTTTTAGCAGATGATGTTGATGGCCGTGTACTGTTTTTACGTGCGACAGAGCGTTTAAAGGCACAATTAGAAGGCCGTACAATAGATCAGCCTGTTGGCGGTCTGGGTGATATTGTCATGATTGATTCAGTCAAAGATGCACGTGCACGAGGCGTTTTACATAGTGAGCGCCCATTTTCGGTTTTTACGGAAAATGGCGTGATTTGGGAAGATGGATCTTTTCAACAGGTTGATGCAGTGATTTGGTGTACTGGATTTAAAGCGACTTTAGACCATTTAAAGCCACTTGGAATAGTAGAGGAAAATAATACGATACTGGTTGAAGGAAGCAGATCAGTCAAACAATCTAACCTATGGTTAGTAGGATATGGTGAATGGACCGGACCTGGTTCAGCGACACTGGTGGGTGTTTCAAGGGCAGCGAGAGCCACAGTGGATGAAATCGTTGCTTATCTACACGAAGTTGATACTAAAATTCTTTAGAAAAATAAGCTATCTACTCCCTTAGATGATTTTAAAGCCAATTCTTTTACTTTCATGCTTCAGCTATATCAGGTGAGTTAAAGTAATTCCATTTTCATAATTTTAGTCGCCCTACCTAATTATAAATACCAAGCCTTGAATAGATAAAAAATCTATTCAAGGCTTTAGTGTCATCTCAATAAAAGTACAGGTTTTATTGAGCTTGACAACAATTTGGTCGTCGTACTCCCAATAAAAAACTGGCGTATCTTTGAGTGACCATATGCACCAACCACCATCATATCAATAGCGTTTTTCTCTTGGTAATCTAATATTGATTTATCGACATCACCTTCAAGTACGATATCAATTACATTAAAACCATTATTTGCAAGCAGCTCTTTTGCCCAAGTAACTTGAGATGTCATATCACTATTTGGCTTACCAACATATACCACATGAGCTGTCAGGGTTTTTAATAAAGGACTATTTGCAATTTTGTCTACACAAATACGTGCAGTAGGACTTCCATCAAAAGCAATTAAAAAAGACTTAGGTGGACTAAAGGGTGCAGATGTTATTAATACGGGTTTATGAAGGGCACGAACAACATTTTCAATATGGGTTCCAACTTTACTGGAATCATGCTCGGTTTCAGTTCCATGCTTCCCCATAATAAGAACTCGAATGTCTTCTTCCATTCCCATAATTGTTTCTAAAAGACTGCCGTGACGTTGAAAACTTTGAGCATCAATAGAGAACTTCTCCAATAGATAATTCTTTGCTTCCCGAAGAAGAATTTGGCCATGCTCTAGCTCAATCTTCCCCTTACGCTCTTCAAGTTCAACCAACTCATTTAGCAATGTTTCTCGACTTCCCAAGCCGATTGCACCGCTTAAATCTTGTGGTGCTTTCGCTTTTGGCTTATCAATAACATGTAATAACTTAAGCGGTGAACTAAGTTTATCGCTAAACCAAGCTGCATAATCACAAACGGTATTTGTTGCTAATGATCCATCAATACATGCAATAATTTTTGACATAATTCATCCCTCTTAGTGGCTATTTAAGCGATCTAAAGCATCTGGCTTATCATGGATACCAAACTTATCGACTAAGGTTTTGCTGGCTTCATTCATTCCAATAAGTTCGACTTCTGTTCCTTCACGTCTAAACTTAATGACCACTTTATCTACGGCAGCGACCGCAGACACATCCCAGAAGTGAGCCTGGCTAACATCAATCACAACTTTTGAAAGTGCTTCTTTGAAATCAAATGCAGAAGTAAATTTATCTGCTGAGCTGAAGAACACTTGACCTGTTACCGTATAAATACGGGTATTTTCAGGTTCATTAAATTCGGACTGAATTGCCATGTAGCGTTCAATTTTATTGGCAAAAAATAATGCAGAAAGAAGTACACCGACTAATACGCCATAAGCCAAGTTATGTGTTGCAACGACCACGACGACTGTAACGATCATCACGATATTGCTAGAAACTGGATATTGGCGAATATTTCGTAATGAATCCCAGTTAAATGTTCCGATTGCTACCATGATCATGACCGCAACCAGTGCAGCCATTGGAATGACTTTGAGCCAGTCACTGATAAACACCACCATAATTAACAGGAAGACCCCAGCACTAAATGATGATAAACGGGTACGTCCACCAGATTTCACATTAATAATGGATTGACCAATCATGGCACAGCCTGCCATTCCGCCTAAAAAGCCAGATGCGACATTGGCAACACCTTGTCCTTTACACTCACGGTTTTTATCACTATTGGTATCGGTTAAATCATCCACAATTGTTGCGGTCATCATAGATTCAAGCAAACCGACGGCTGCTAATCCCAGTGAATAAGGCAAAATAATAGCTAAAGTTTCAAGATTTAAAGGAATATCAGGAAGTAAGAAAATTGGTAGCGTATCTGGTAATTGCCCCATATCGCCTACGGTTCTTACATCTAAACCAATGAACAAGGCAAAGAGCGTAAGGAGGACAATACAAATGAGAGGAGAGGGTAAAAGCTTCCCTATCACTGGGATATAAGGGAATAGATAAATAATAGCTAAACCTCCAACTGTCATCGCATAGACATGCCATGTCACATTGGTGAGTTCAGGCAATTGAGCCATAAAAATTAGCATAGCTAAGGCATTCACAAAGCCAATCACGACTGACTTTGATACAAACCGCATCAGAGCACCTAATTTTAGATAACCTGCTAGGATTTGAATAAATCCTGTCAAAATTGTGGCTGCTAATAAGTATTGCAGACCATGGTCTTTAACCAGTGTGACCATTAATAAAGCCATTGCACCAGTTGCAGCAGAAATCATACCAGGGCGACCACCTACGAAAGCAATCACAACTGCAATACAGAATGAAGCATATAGCCCGACTTTAGGATCGACACCTGCAATGATGGAGAAGGCAATTGCTTCAGGAATTAGAGCCAAAGCAACAACAATACCCGCAAGAACATCCCCGCGAATATTGGAGAACCATTGTTCTCGAATAGTGGATAACATGAAAATAGCCTATTTTTTTAAATTTTAGGAAAGGCTAGTGATGTGATATATGACACACAAGCTACTACACCACATCACTAGACAGTGATGAGTTATTTACTGAATTAAGAGGTAAATAAACTTATGGTGGCGTAAGTGTCATATTAAGAAAGATATCTATTTTGGAGGATTTCGGGGGCAATGATAGCAGCTAGGTCCTTTTATATCCACCCTAGCCGCAATTTGAAAGAAAATATAGGACACTTCTGCAAATAAAAATTTGAGTCAATGATGTTCCCTTGAAGAAATGGATTTGAACAACCATCAAAAATAGCAGTTAAAGACAGCTACTTTTATTTTGTACATGCTTATTTTATTGGGATTGCGCTTAAGTGATATAAATTTTACAAAGGGTAGATAAAAATTGATACTTTTTCTTAGATCAACACTTTAGTGTAACTTTAGAGCATACTTTAAAGTTACACAAAACATCTATATGAAGACTAAAGTCCAAATTAGTGTTTATGTTGGTTCAATGTATTACATTTCGTATTTTCTATTTGTAACGTAATTTCAGTAATATTATGATTATGTTTTAGAACTTCTAAGGCCTTTTGATAGAGTTGATCTGTATTGCTATTCGGAGCAACCAAATGAGCAGTTAAATGAATATTTCTTGAGGATATAGCCCAGACTTTCAACTGATGAATCCCTTCAACGCCCTCTAGCTTCAATAAATCATTTCTTAACGACTCAATATCAATCTCATCAGGAACTCCTTCAAGCAGAATATGAATACTTTGTTTTAATAAAATCCAAGTTCGAGGTAAGACCCAGAAGCCAATTAACACAGCGATTACGGTATCAACCCACATCCACTGGGTAAAATAAATAACTATTCCTCCGATAATCACGCCTATCGATCCTAGAGCATCACTAAGAACTTCTAAATATGCACCTTTTATATTTAGACTTCCTTCAGCACTAGCAGAAAGGATTTTCATTGAAATCAAATTTATGACCAAACCAATGACCGCGACAATCATCATTCCAACACTTTGAATTTCAGCAGGATTCGTAAAACGTTGATAAGCTTCATATACAATATATATTGCTACCACAAAAAGCATCACCGCATTAAACAGAGCCGCTAAAATTTCAAATCGCTGATAGCCAAAAGTTCTTTTATCATCTGCGGCTTTTTTACCAATTTTGATAGCGGCAAGAGCAATAGCTAAAGCGGCTACATCAGTAAACATATGAGCTGCATCAGATAACAAAGCCAAACTTTGGGTAATAAAAGCAGCGACAACTTCTACTATTAAAAAAGTGGTCGTTAAACCTAAGGCAACCATTAACTTCTTACTATTTTCTTCAGTAACAACCGCATGGCTATGATCATGATGTTCTGACATAAAATATTTTCCTTATTCTATTTATGATGAGCAGAGATATTGGATAACAGCCAATATCTCTGCTGTAAATCGACTAATCTATTGGATTAAGAAACTTTCTTTTCATTTATCCAACGATAAAGCACGGGTAACAGCACCAAAGTTAGTAATGTTGAAGAGATAATCCCGCCAATCACTACGGTTGCCAGTGGCCGTTGAACCTCAGCCCCTGTTCCGGTTGCCAGCGCCATTGGTACAAAACCCAGTGAAGCCACACAAGCTGTCATCAACACTGGTCTTAAGCGCAAAATAGCCCCTTGCCACACGGCTTTATGCACTGGATATTTGTCCCTTAATTCCTTAATAAAGGTCAGCATTACCAGTCCATTGAGGACTGCAACACCAGATAAGGCAATAAAGCCAATTCCAGCTGACATCGATAATGGAATATCCCTTAGCCAAAGGAACAGCACACCACCGGTCAAGGCAAAGGGTACCCCGGTAAAGACCAATAGACTTTCTTTGACATTGTGAAAGACCGCCATCAGTAAAATAAAGATAGTGATTAAAGCCAGTGGAATCACGATTTGCATCCGTGCTTTGGCTGAAGCCAAATTTTCAAACTGACCGCCATATTCTATCCAATAACCACTTGGCAAAGTGTATGCTTTGAGCTGTGTCTGTACATCAGAAACAAAAGACCCTAAATCACGCCCTTCAACATTCGTTGTAACCACAACTCGGCGTTTACCATTTTCTCGACTGACTTGGTTGATTCCTTCAATGGTCGAGACTTGCGCGACATCCGACAATAAAATACTGCCACCATTTGGAAGCTGAATAGGTAACTGGGAAACAGATGCGACACTACGGTCTTGCTCTCCAAGACGGATAACAAAATCAAAACGACGATCGCCTTCTAAAATCTCTCCCACGCTTTGTCCACCAATACTTGCAGCCACCACATCCTGAATAGATTTCACACTCAAGCCATACTGGGCAGCTAAAGCTTTATCAATCTCTACATTGAGTAAAGGCAGACCCGAAGTTTGTTCAACTTTCACCGCACTGCTACCTGCGACTTGCTGAATGATTTTCGCGATTTTTGCAGCCTCAGTATTCAAAACCTGCATGTCATCACCAAAAACCTTCACCCCCACATCACTGCGTATACCTGAAATCAGTTCATTAAAACGTAGCTCAATAGGCTGAGAAAACTCACTGTTATTGCCGGGAATTGTCGCAAGATAAGCTTCCATTCGGGTTCGAAGTGCATCTAGGCTTTCTTTTGAATCTGGCCATTCCTCACGTGGTTTCAGCATGATATAACCATCGGAAATATTCGGTGGCATCACATCTGTCGCCACTTCAGCAGTCCCGGTACGGGCAAATATAGCTTTAATTTCGGGAAAGTTTTTCAGTAAAAGCTTTTCGGTATTTTCCTGAATACGTAAAGACTCTTCCAAGCCTGTGCTTGGAGAACGTAATTGCTGTACCGCAAAATCACCTTCACTCAGCTGGGGTGCAAACTCACTGCCAATCTTCGTGCTGAGCAGACCCGTAATGACCAGGAGACAAATGGCAAAAGTTAAAACCACCGCTTTGTAATGATAGGCTCCATCCAATATCTGTTGATATCGGGTTTTGAGCCAGATCATCCAACGGCTTTCCGTTTCTTTGATCTCCCCTTTAACCCATAAAGCAACTGCAGCGGGCACAAAGGTGATCGATAAAATAATAGCTGCCACCAGTGCGAGAACAACGGTTAAAGCCATCGGATGAAATAGTTTTGCTTCTACACCACTTAAAGCAAAAATCGGCAAATACACCACCAAAATAATAAGCTGACCAAAAATAAGAGGACGACGTGCTTGGCGGGCAGCCAGAAAAACTTCCTTAAAGCGTTCACTTTGTGTGAGAGGTCGTTTTAACAGTTGCTGTGTATGGGCTAAACGCCGGATACAGTTTTCGACAATCACCACAGCACCATCGACAATGATGCCGAAATCGAGTGCACCTAAACTCATCAGATTGGCACTGATATTTTTCTGTGCCATCCCGGTTAAGGTAAACAGCATAGAGAGTGGAATGACACAGGCAGTAATCAAGGCAGCACGGATATTCCCTAAAAACAGGAACAGAATGATGATGACCAGGATTGCTCCCTCTACCAAGTTTTTCTGAACGGTTTTAATCGCCTTCTCAACCAAGGTAGTACGGTCGTACACCGGTTCAATCACTACCCCTTTAGGCAAACTATTCTGAATATCTTGAAGCTTGGCATCCACAGCTTTAGAAACAGTCCGGCTATTTCCACCCATCGCCATCATGGCAATCCCTAAAACGGTTTCTTTGCCGTTATAGGTTGCCCCACCGGTTCTTAAATCATGCCCAATAGAGACTTGCGCAATATCACCAACCCGAATTGGGCTGCCATTTGGGCTACCCAGCATGGTGTTCTCAATATCAGAAAGCCCATTGAATGTACCCGGTACACGTACCGTCAGTTGCTGACCATTGTCTTCAATATAACCTGCACCTCGGTTCTCATTATTTTGCGCTAAAGCCTGTTGCAGTTGTTCTAATGAGATATTCAGTTGCTGCATCCGGTTTAAATCGGGAGAGACCACATAGGTTTTTTCAAAACCACCAATACTGTTGACCTCTGCAACTCCCTTAACACGTTGCAGTTGAGGACGCACAATCCAGTCCTGAATCTCACGCAAATCCATCGGCGTGTATGCAGTTCCATCCGGCTTTTTCGCATTCGGATCTGCCTTCAGTACCCATTGATAAATCTCACCGAGACCCGTAGAAACGGGGGACATCGTCGGTGCGATTTGTGCAGGCAACTCAGATTGCGCCTCCTGTATCCGTTGGTTAATCTGCTGACGGGCCCAATAAATATCAGTCCCATCTTTAAAGACAATGGTGACTTGAGAGAGTCCATAACGGGATATGGAACGGGTAAGCTCCAGATCCGGAATGCCAGCCATGGCATTTTCAATGGGATAGGTAATCCGCTGTTCGACTTCAAGCGCAGTAAAACCCTTGGCTTGAGTATTAATCTGGACTTGGGTATTGGTAATATCGGGTACAGCATCAATCGGGAGTTTCTGATAGCTATACACCCCGACCGCAATCCAGGTACAGACAAAGAGCAACACCCAAATCGCATTTTGTATGGAAAACTGAATGATTCGTTCGAATAAACCTTCTGGTTTTGGCAGATCAGAATTAATGTTCATGGCCTGCCTCGTCTTTTTCTAATTCAGATTTCAACAAGAAACTGCCTTGAGCGATATACTTCTGCCCTTCAGTCAGCCCAGAAATCACTTCAAGCCATTGTCCATCACTTGAAGCCTGCCCCAATTGCACTTTCTGTGCTTTTAAGTGGACTTGACCTTTTTGTTCTGAATCTACGATGAAAATACTGTCTTCACCTTCAATACTTTGCAGCGCAGACTTTTGAATCCGAAGGGCTGATTTTGCTGTAGCTTCCGGAATCAACACTCTCACTAACACATTAGAACGCAACTCAGTAGCTTGCGCATCGAGTTTTGCGCGCACCACCAGACGCCCTGTTTGTACATCTGCCTGAGAGGTTAAGCTTTGTACAGTAGCTTTATAGATTTGATCTGAATCATTCACTTTAAAGTCAATTTTTTGCCCGGCTTGCAGTTGACCTGAGAATTGATTCGGCAAATTAAACTCAAGCCATAAATCTTTCAGCTGTTCAATGACAAAGAGCTGATTAGCCAGTTGCACATTTTCACCGACCACAATATCTTTTTGACTGATCACCCCAGAGATCGGTGCTTTAATCAGAAAACGCCCATTGTTATTGCCACTTGCACCTAATGCATTTAAACGTGCTTGTGAGGACTGGACAGTAATCTGCGCTTGACGGTAGGCATTTTCGGCACGCTGGTAATCCTGTTTGGCAGAAATCCCCTGTGACCAGAGTTGCTGTTCGCGCTGGTAATCTTTACGGGCCAAATCCAGATTCACCTGTGCCATACGCAGATTTGCCTGTTGGTCGATCAGTTCAGGCACGATTAGTACAGCCAGCGTTTGTCCTTTTTGCACGCTCTGTCCTAAAGCCACATTGACCTGCTCGACATGACCACTAAAATTAGGCGATATATGCGCTTGTTGATCGGTATTCACCACCAATTTACCTGGCAGGGTTGTCAGCTTTTCAACCAATCCTGTGGATGCAACAGCAACTTTTAAACCTTGTTCAACCATTTGTTGGCTGGTCAGTTGTATTTCGCCTTCTTCAGCATGTCCTTCTTCAGAACTATCTTCATCAGAATGTTCGGCATTTCCCTCATCATGACCATGCCCCTCAGATTCAGTTTTTTTTGAACTTAACCAAATAACCAGACTGACCAAGACCGTAATCAGAATCAAAATTGCAATCATGAGAGACTGGGATATTTTTCCGTTTTGCTTGGCGTTCATTTTATCGTGCTCCCCCATTGATTAAATTTTGCGATGCTTCGACTGCCTTTTTATTCAGTTGTGTATAGGCATCCGAACGGCTAATTTCTTCATAACTTGTGCCAATACTGAGTGCCTCAGCTGCGAGGGCAGTTTGCCAAGCTTGACGTAGAATTTGTAATTGACCCAATCGAAGATTCTGCAGTTGGGTGGTTGCTTGCTGAACGTCGGTAATGGACAGTTTCCCTGCCTGAAACCCTTGTAAAGTACGGCTCTGAACTTTGGTCGCCAAAGTAACTTGTGCTGTTGTGGCATCGAACTGGCTACGTAAACCTTTGAGCTGATGCATGCTGTTGGCAATATTGAGTATTTGTTGCTTCAGCTCACGCTGCTGCTGTTGGTTCAGCAATATTTGCTGTTGCTGGACCATCGGGATCGCATATTGCTGGCGGTTGAAAATATTCAGTGGAATAGCCACGCCGATTGCCAAAGTCGTATCGTTGCTTTCATTAGGGGTTTTGCTACGTTTCATGCCTACATTTAAAGTCGGATTGGGACGTGCCTGAATTCTTAAATTTTCAATTTGATGATCCGATTGCTGAATGTTCAAGGCATAGAATTTTTCTAGCCACCCTTCAGCAATATACCGTTGCACAGTTTGGAGACTTTGCTCTGGCCAAGGGATAGCGGTTTTATTCAATTGAAGATGTGAAGATGTTTCTCCCCCCCACAAATTAGACAGCTGACGACCGGCAGCTTGTTTATTCAGCATCGCTTGCTGATAAAGTCGTTGGATTTCTAGCGCTTCAATTTGGGTACGCTCAAAATCAACCAGGGCAATACTGCCTGCCTGATAGCGTTTCTGGGCACTGTCCAGATTGGCTTTACTTGTTTTTAACTGTACTGAATAAGCAGACTGCTCAACCTCAGCAAGTGCAAATTGCGACCATGCAAATTTAACAATCAGTTGGCTTTGTGCCTTCCATAATTGCTGTTGCAATTGGATTTGTTGATTCGAGGTATTGGCAATCACCCGGTTCAGCTTACGCTGACCAAATAGATCTAGAGGTTGACTAACGCCAACATTGAATTCCTGTTCTTGACCTGAGCCAAAGCCAGACTGTTCTAAACTTATACTTGGATTCTGCCATAACCGACTTTGCTGAATATTCAATTCAGATATTTGCTGAACTTGTTGCCACAGCTTGTCTTGAGTCTGGTAACTTTGTACTTTTGCTAAAGCGGATTCAAAGCTGGTAACGTTTTCAGCATAGCTATATTGCATAGCCGCTGCACATATACAAGCAACCAAGCTATGACGCAAGAGTATAATTGATTGTGAAGACATGATTTTTCCCACTTATTTAAATAATAAAAGTGGTGGGAATGTTTTAGGCTACCCCACCATGAGCGGGGAAAATTTGGGAGGTGGGCTTTGTTGAAACAGGTCAGGAGCCTGATAGCTGTTTTTCCAATGAAATTGTGGATTCACTTTAACTTCAGAGCTTGGATGAAACACATCTACTTTTTCATTTTGTACAATCAAATGCGTCATCGATGGTAGATGATCTTGATGATCTTCACCGATTTCTAAATCGCTACTGAATGTTTTTATGTTTTCTGACTGTCCATTATGATCGTGTTGACGACTATCGCTGGCACACAAGGTATTTTGGTGATGACCAAAATGATAACTCTGCTGTGATTGAGGCTGTTGTTCATGGACACAAAAGGCCGCCGCCACATTCCAAAAGCTTTGGAACATGAACAATCCAACCAAGACTGTAATCCATGTAGTAGAACGCATCATCATAACAATCGAAAAATTTGTACCAAGTATAAGGCTTAGAGCCACTCCAAGGTCAAGCTTAATAAATTAAATTAAACATTCAATGAACACTGAATAGCCGGCACTTTTGCAAATTTACCTTGTCTCTATAAGCTCACATCAATTTCAGGTAAGAATAACAATAGATAGTGAACCGTACCGGGTTTGTCGGAGACTTTTTATTTAAGTTAGGCCACCTGACCTAACGGGTTAATCTTATCATTGTACATTGCTTCAAACTCAAAAGGCGATACATTGTCAACGGCATTCTAAAATTGACCCCTTTTACCTTACAAATGGCAAAGTAAAATTGCCCCCTGAAATCAGAGAAAGAGCGGTTCAATTACTAATTGAATCTGAAAAAGATTATCCTTCTACTTGGGCAGCAATCACAGCTATTGATCCTAAAATCGGTTGTACTCCTGAAACATTGCGTGTTTGGTATCAAAAATATTTAGATCAACAAAATCCTGTCAAAGTACAACAGATATCTGATCAAGAAAAAATGAAGGGTAATCCCCCCTAAAATACTAGCTCTTTAAAAGAGGCAGTATTATGCTTCTACAACATGGTGTTTAACTTGAGAAACTGAATTTAAAACAATCTACTGTAACTCTTCCAGACAGATATGAAATTAATCCACCCCTAGCCCCTTAAACACAGCATCTACCGGATCTGCATAAAAGCTGGTCTGGAACTTGGTAAACAGTTCCACAGGAATCGTTGGGATATCTGCCGCACTACTCATTGGCAAAGCAACCTTCTTGGCACCCGCATCAAAAGCAACTTGCAGACATTCGGCAATACTTTCCACCGGTGTCACTGAACCACCCAAGCTCATATCACCCAGTACCACCATCTGACTTTGAACCGATCGTCCTAAGAGGCCAGAAGCGAAAGCCACTAAACTTGGCAGAGCAAGATGGCTGAGCGGGCCGGTATTCTGTAATTCCACCACATGTAAATGGAAATCATGTTCCAGCACCTTACTCCCCCCCGAGATCCGGGATGCATTGGCCTTGAAGTAATCAAAAGCAATCTTGACCTGTTCTTTGGCACTACTTGAATTCCATAAGCCAGATGTCGCCAATTTTCCTGAACCTTTAGTGACTTGAAGT
>NZ_JFYL01000071.1 GCF_000632455.1 Acinetobacter sp. Ver3 | reverse complement strand
TGCAGTAAAGAATGAATTAGAATGTAAAATATAAGCCCTAATCATAGGGCCTTACATCAAACAATAGATTAAAGTTGTCGTCGAGCGTGTTTTAACGCAGTTCTTAGGCCTTCCTCTAGCGTTGGATGGTAGAAAGGGTGATCTAGAATTTCATCAACAGTAAGATCACTGGAGATAGCCCAAGCGAGCAAATGTGCTAAATGTTCTGCTGAATAACAAAGAAATTCTGCTCCGAGAAGTTTACGTGAGTGTCGATCGACGTAAACCTCTACAGCCCCAATATTTTGTCCATTGACAATCGCTCGTCCTTGCTTTTCGTACGATACGATACCCGTAACGAACTTATGATTGGCTTTACGCAGTGTTTGATAAGTGGAGCCGACCCCTGCCATTTCTGGTGAGCTAAACATAATACCCAATCGGGTAAGACTTTTTTTCTGACTCGATTGATGTTGATTGAGGCAACTATGAACTGCCAATTTACCTTCATAAGATGCTTCATGCTGGATAGGCGTTGCAGTAAATGCATCACCTACAATGTAAATGGGGTAGTCACCAAGCTGTTTAGTGGTTGGATCAACAGGTAGTTGCTTTAGATCAATGAATTCATCATTTATATACTGAATATTTAAAGAATCTAAATTCGTGGTACGACCAGTCGCAGATAATAGGTAATCAACTTCTATAGCTTTATTGCTACCATTTTCGATAAAGTTAATTTGAACCTTATCTTCGCCTAATTTCTCAACCTGCTCGGGTAAAATCTCATATTTGATATTTAATTCTTTTGAGAATATTTCTTGAGCAAGCGTTTGTAAGTCTGGGCTAGTCAATGAACCAATTTTTTTACTGCGAGCAAAAACTGTAGTTTCCACACCTAGACGCTGCATGGCTTGTGCAAGTTCGATTGCAATGACACCGCTTCCAATTACAGCTAAACTTTTTGGTAAAGTAGGTATTTCAAAGACTTGATCAGAAGTTAAATATAAATGACCAAGTTTTTGTTGCCAATCTTGATTTACTGTTGGTCTTGAACCAACAGCGATAATGAACGATTTAGCTTGGTATTTCTTATTATTAACATTGATTGTGTTTGCATTTACAAATGTTGCGCGACCTGAAATTTTGTGCGCTGTAGGCCATGAATTAACGTCCTTCAGTGTTGCTTTTGTAAATCGATCACGTAATTGCTGTACATGTTGCATAACATCTTTAGTGTCAATTTGAGAAGAAATTTTTAGCCCAAGTTGTTCTGAAGTTCTCGCATTATAGGCAAGATTAGCTGATGAAATTAGAACTTTACTCGGCATACAACCTACTCGAGCACAAGTGGTATCCCACGGACCGTCGTTCACAATAAGTATATTTTGTGTAGTTTTAATGGCTTCTTTATAAGCTGAAATACCAGCAGTACCAGCTCCAATAATAATGATATCGTACATATTGTATTGAGTAAGAATGATTTGAATTCACTATATAAAAAAAACTTCGATGAAGAAGTTTTTTTTTCAATTTATTACACTTAAACCTTTAACTTTTGGTGATATCCATATTTTGAAAATTTGTATTATTTAAAACTAAGTATTTTCATGGTTGTTATTGAAAGAAGATGAAAGAAAAAGGCGCTTGTGCGCCTTTAAAATGAATAAGATACATTTATCTTATAATGATGTACCTGCATGCACACCAACAGTTGGTTTTACATTCATTGATGTGCAACCGAGTAAAAGAAACGAACAACATAATGCAATACAAATTTTATTCATGAATGAGTCCTAATGAATTTGCTTTATTAAATAGTAACGTAGAACGACTACCTGACTTACATACTAAAAGTATAGGTTTAGGTAGACTATTGTAATACTTCGCAAACTCATGAACATCTGCATCTGTTATTTGACCTGAAATAACAGGTTGGTAAATCAAACTGATTTTAGACTTTTCGGCTAAAGCTCTTAATTCACTTGCAGTTGTTTCGTTACCTGATTCTTGATCAGGACGGTTAACGATCACAGACTTAAATCCCTGCTGCATTAAGGCATTGAATTTTGTAGCCGTCATATGACCCGATATACTCACAGATGGATTAAGTGCTTTACTGAGCGGTTCTGATGCTGAATGACTTAGCGTTACGATACTAAAAATGAAGATGGAAAGGATGAATCTAAACCACATCTTAGTCATCAAGCAAATCCATTTGTTTTGCTAATTGGTAGAGATTGTTAGAGCGATTTCCCGTACGACAGAACATTAATACTGGTTTTGGTAGCTCATTGAAATGATTTGCAAAAGTACGAACATCAAGCTCAGTAATTTGACCTGCAACTACAGGTTGATATACATAATCTAAGCCTTGAGCGCGTGCAGCTTCTTCAATTTGGGCACTTGTTGGCTGTTCTGGTCCGCCTTCCATATCGGGGCGATTATTAATCACAGATTTAAATCCTTTTTCAACAACTTGAACTAAATGTTCTGGCCCAATTTGACCAGCAAAACCTACATTTTCACTCATTGCGTCACTCCCAAAATAAATTAAAAGACTATGCTACTATCATAGCATCTCGCTCAGATATGAGCTTTGATCGACACAAAAAATTTAAAATAAAAATCGTATGAATACATGCATGGAGCACCTATGTACGATTACACCGTAGAGCCGCTGTACGTACAAAAAGCAAATGAGTTGATCGCTACTGACCTTTATTTGCCTGTCAAAGTTAAAAGACCTCCTGTGCTTATTATGGCGCATGGTTTTGCAGGATTACGTCAATTCAAATTAATCCAATATGCGCAACGTTTTGCTCAATCAGGGTTCGCGGTTGTACTCTTCGACTATCGTTGTTGGGGAGGAAGTACGGGTAAACCACGAGAAATGGTCTCTATCCGTCAGCAGCTAGAAGATTGGTATGCTGTGATTGCGCATATCAAATTATTCCCTTTGGTTGATGGGCACCAGCTTTTCTTATGGGGAACGGGTCTGAGTGGCGGATATGTTCTAAAACTTGCATCTGAGTTAAATGGGATTCGGGCTGCAATAGCGCAAGTACCCTTTGTGGACGGAAATGCCAGCAGTAAAATTTATCCAATTCAACATATGGCGCAGGCTTTAAAGTTATCGAGTCAGGATTTAATGGCAGCCAAAGTTGGACGTGTTGGAAAAAAAATGCCTGTCGTTCATCCTTATGCATTAAGTTTTTACCCGAGTCAGGATAGTTATCAAGGGTATATGTCGATCGTTGATTCAAACTATTATTGGAGCGGTGAGGTGCCTGCAAGAGCTATGTTGGACGTCATACGATTTCGACCGATTACTACGGCAAGAAGTATTAAAATTCCTGTGTTATTTATTGCTGCCAAGAAAGATGCAGTTATTCCCATAGAAATTAGTCGTGAAACGGTAACCAATATGGCACCTTATGTGGAATACCATGAGTGGAATATGACACATTTTGATATTTATCAAGCAAATTGGATGGAAAGCGCAATCAAGCTTCAATTAGAATTCTTAGATCAAAATAGAGGAGTAAACTCGTGATTGTTGTTTGTCCAACATGTGGCGCAAAAAATCGTGTACCTGAAGATAAAATCCAATCTCAGCCGAATTGTGGTCAATGTCATGAGCATTTGATTCCGCTTGCCCCTATTGAGCTGAATGAGCAAAACTTTAGCAATTTTATTACCAATAGTGATTTACCAGTATTGATTGATCTTTGGGCAGAATGGTGCGGGCCTTGTAAAATGATGGCACCGCATTTTGCCGAAGTAGCCAAATCAAATCCGCATGTGGTTTTTGCGAAGATAGATACTGAAGCGAATCCACGTTTAAGTACTGCCTTTCATGTTCGTAGTATTCCAACGTTGGTATTGATGAATAAAACCAATGAAATTGCTAGAATAAGTGGTGCATTACGTGCAAATCAATTACAAGATTGGTTAGATCAGCAATTAAATGCTTAACCAATAGGCCAATATTTGGAGTGACTGTGTCAGATTCTCAACTTAAGCCAGAAGGTACATTATCCCTTCAAACCATTGCTATGCCTGCAGATACCAACTGGAGTGGGGATGTTTTTGGTGGTTGGATTGTTTCACAAATGGATTTGGCTGGAGCTATTCATGCAGAGCGTTATACAAAAGGTCGCTGTGCAACCATTGCAATTAATCAAATGACATTCCTTGTGCCTGTTAAGGTGGGTGATGTCATTAGTTGTTATACTAAAATCTTAAAGCTCGGAAATACCTCCATTCAAATGCAAATTGAAGTGTGGGATAGTCACGACTCTTCACGTCCAGCGAAAAGAGTGACAGAAGGAGTTTTCACTTTTGTTGCGGTAGATGTAAAAGGGGCAAAACGCCAGATTCCAGATGATGTTAAACAAAAGTTTCAAGAATCTCTAAGCATCTAATCACAAAAAATCACATTGTTGGGATTTTTTATTAGGGAAACTTTTTTAGGATCAATATGATCATGAGCTTTATTGCTTAAGTTGAGATTTTGCAATCCAAGCCCAGAGCATTTCACATTGAATTGGCTCTTCGCCAGACTCATCTGTCACGATCACCTTGACAAGGGTTTCACCTTTTTCAGACTCTTGCATCTGTTTTTGTTGATCATCAGTCAATGTAGCGACTGCAGTCATCGCACCTTTAGATGGGCGTTTGAAATCTACTTTTAAGCTTTTTATTAATACGATTGAGGTATCGGGTACATTCATGCCCGTAACAAAGCCAGTAGCTGTTTCAGCGATCAGCGCCATTGCGCATGCATGCACTTGACCAATATGGTTTTGCATTGCTTTATGGTTTTCGATTTTAACGACAACTTTAGCATGACTAACTTCAAGATAACGTAATTTGGCGGTTCCCACCATTGGAACGACACGGCCAAAAGCTTTGCTCCATAAAGTACTACGGATACCTTGTGGAAACTTAGATGTCGCTTTTACTAACTTAGATAAACGATTGCCTTTTGCCATGATCAGTTCCTATGATGGAGCAAAGAGATTAGTCTTTGAAGTTGTTAAATTGAAGTGGGATACCGAATTGTTGTTCTTTTAAGAACGCCATAACTTGTTGTAATGTATCGCGCTTCTTGTCAGTGACTCGGATTTTATCGCCCTGAATAGAAGATTGCACTTTGATACCACTTTCTTTAATGGCTTTATTAATTTTTTTTGCTGTATCAGAGTCAAGACCGTCTTTAAGTTTAATGACTTGAATGACATTTTTGCCAGATGCTGTCATTTTTTGCGGATCTAGTGCTTGAACGTCGACTTTACGTTTATAAAAGTGATTTTCCAGCATGTTGTAAACTTGCTCACATTGGAAGTCACTTTCAGTCGAGATCTTAATTTCTTTATTTTTTTCGTTTAATTCGATCGAAACGTCTTGACCACGGAAGTCGAAACGCGTTCCGATTTCCTTTTGTGTGTTTTGAACTGCATGATTTACTTCAAAAATCTCTAATTCTGAAACAATATCGAAAGATGGCATAGTTTAGACCTTTACAAATAGAAAGAATATCTGAGATGCTAGGGATGTTTTCTTCATTTGCCAAGTGTTGTTTACATCAAAGGAGTGCGCAATGATCCGTAAACAAGAAATTACAACATTTGAGTTCCCAGCTGACGCGATTATCTGGGATGTACGTGATACAAGTGCTTATGCTGAAGCACATGTGAAAGGAGCGGTGAACCAACCGATTTCCACACTTTCAGCAGAAAGCCTGGCTCAAGTTGCAGCGGATCAACCGATTTACATTTTATGTGGCGGCGGAAGTAAAGCACCACGTGCTGCAGAACTATTAGAAGGCTTTGATAGTTCACGTGAATATGTGGTCTTAATGGGTGGTACTCGTGCTGCTCGTGAGGCAGGATTACCTTTAGAGCAAGGTTAATCATGGTTGAAAAAAGCGCCTTATGGCGCTTTTTTAGTTTCAATAAATCATGATGATTGAGTTTTAGCCTGAAAATATGGCTTCTTTATTCTTACTTTCTTTCTAAATCGATGAACATTGAGTTTATTGAGTAAAGTTTCAGATATAGGGCATGCTGTTTTTAAGATTTGAGCCACCAGAATTTCAGCACACAAAGGAGCAAATAAAAAGCCTTTAGATCCCAAACCTGAGAGTGTATAAATCTCAGTATCAGATTCAACCTGACCTAAAAGCGGAAAATAATCCTGACTTTGTGCACGAACAGAAGCTCTACCATGCCAAGAATGATGGTCAGGAAATTGTGCAGCAATATCTGGTGCGAGATCTGCAAGTAACCTGTAGTTATGTTCATGATCTTCATCAAGAACATCTTGATCATCTCGATTAGGGTAAAAAGAAGCACCTAAAATGATTTGATGATCATTTAAAGGCATACAGTAGCCACCATAGCTATATGCTTCATGTTTCTTGAACTGTGAAGATGAAACATGATTAAACCAGCTAACTTGACCACGTATCGGTTTTAAAATCGGAAAATCATCAAAGAGATTCATACTTTCACGGGCACAACAAATAATCACGTGGTCAAATTGATATTGTTGTCCAACATGATCTGTTATACCGACTTGATGATTGGCAAGTCGGTCCCACGATTTGATTGTCGCTTGCTGAAATTCGATCAGTTCATTCGATAAAATTTCTTTAGCCAAATCATGCGGTCTGATTGTTCCAGCCTGTTTCAGGGTGAGGAATGCTTGGTTGAACAGGCTGTTTTCAGCGGCAGAATTTGCTTCGAGTATGTTTTCTGGATATTGATTTGCAAGATCGAGAAGTTCATCAACGTGTTTAAGAGGGATTTGATGGACTTGTGCTTCGTCAAAGGCTTTAAATTTTGAATAATGGTTCATCGCATGTTGCCATGCTAATGTCATCAAATGATCGGCACTTTGTTCAATAGGACAGAGTTTGGGATTCAATAAAGCCAGAGGATTTCCTGACGCGCCACTTAATGGCTCATGGTGGTCAAATAGGCGGACGCGGTGACCTCTTAATGCAAAGGCATAGGCACAACTTAAACCCGCAATTCCAGCGCCTACAATGCCTATACGGCGTTGAGAACTTGAGTGTGGTTTGTATTGGTAATCTTCGGGAGAGAGTTCACTTTTTTCAGCCTCTTCGTCTAAAGGCAGTAAAACTCCCTTTAGCATTTCACGTTTGTGTCCGAACCCTTTTGGGCGTGTAATTTTCACGCCGTGTTTTTTTAATCCTCTTTTGAGGATGCCAGCAACACTGAAAGAGGCAAAAGTAGTTCCAATATCTGATAGTCGAATAATTTGATTCAGAACTTGTTCTTCCCACATATCTGGATTACAGGCAGGAGCAAATCCATCTAAAAACCATGCATTGACAGTGCTAGTTTTGGCAATGACTGGAAAAACATCATGTGCATCACCTAACCAAATATCAATACTAAAACGCTCATCTGGAAAATGAAGGCGGTGGCATCCTGCAATCGGCAGTGGATATTGGGCAATGAGTTGATCTGATAAATGTTTCAGTTCAGGCCAAGCATTTAAAGCTCGGATCAGATCAGCCTTGCTCAATGGAAATTTTTCCACCGTAATGACATGCAGTTGACTATGATTATTTGGACGAATTGATTGCCAAAGTTGCCAAAGGGTGAGGATATTTAAACCCGTGCCGAAGCCAGTTTCTCCGACTGTGAAATGTTCAAATGGTTTTAAGTCCGATAGGCGTTCATGTAGATCATTACCATTGATAAAGACATGACGCGTTTCAAGAAGGCCATTGGCTTTTGAAAAATAAACATCACCGAAAATTTTAGAAACTGGAATATCGATTCCATCAACGAGTTGCCAATCGAGATCAGCAGTTTGAATGGCCTGAGTCAAAATTTGAAACCTTTGAAAAGCGTGTCAGTGGTTTACCACTGACGACGTCGTTTTGTATAGATGTAACTGGCAATAATAAAGCCGACAAAAATACCGACAGCCATTGTTGCTGCACCGTACAGAAACATTTGAGCACTACGTTCACTTTGAAGCACCTGAATTTGTACACCTAAATTATCATTTTTTAGTTGTAATTCTTGATTCTGTGCTAAAGCTTCTAGGTTTGCTTTTTCAAGCTGTTGGAGACGTGTTGCTTGGTCTTTGACTAAAGCCTTTACTTTTGCTTCTTGAAGCGCTTTATTTCGTGCAATTTGTTCAGCTGTAAGTGGCTTTGCAGGCGTAGCTGTTGCTGGCTGAGACTGTGCAGCTGGATTCGCTGGTGCAGCAGTAGTTGCTGCGGGTTCAGCCCAAGCTGAAGATACCAATGCAAAATTGATGAAAAGAGCAGAGCGTGTCAAATTCATCATCTTATTCATGTGGTAATGCTTTATTAAAAGGTTTTACGTCAATGCTGGCATAAATACCTTCTTTTAAAAAAGGCTCATCTGCTAACCATTCATCTAACGCTTCACGGCTTTCAAAATCTAAAATAAGGGTGCTGCCATAAAATCCAGCTTGTGGGTTATTACGATCTTTTGGCATCGCGCCAGCGACGATTACGCGACCTTCCTCAGCCAGTTTTTCAAGGCGTGCAAGGTGTTGTGGGCGTGTTGCTAAGCGTTTTTCAACAGTACCTTCTTGGTCGGTACACGTCACTACAAATAAGGGCATGGCGAAATCTCTATATCCTCTTTCAACACGATTATTCTTCTGCAGATTTAAAGTGTTTTCGTAAAATGATGAATTGAATAATGATAAATGAAAACATCACAATCATGTCACCAAAAGCAGTAAATTCACCCCAATATTTTCCATCCATGAACACGAAAGCAAAGAAAATATGCAATGATGCCATACCAACAAACATCGCGGCCCAAGCATAGTTTAAATTTTTCCATCCCTGCGGTGTTAAATTTAAAATAGGACCAAATAAGCGTTGAATGAGAGGTTTGCGGTCTTTACCAAAATAAGGTGAAATTAAGAAAGCACCAGCAAATACAAAATTCAAGATCGCTGCTTTGAGACGAATATAAAAATCATCACTCAACATGAGAGTAATCCCACCAAAAATCACCGTCATAAATAAAACAATCCATTGTTGTTTATCGAGATGAAATTTTTGGCGGACAAATAATGCGCCGTAGACCACGAGCATAGAAATGATTAAGCCCGTTGTAGCAACGAGAATATGGTTATTATCGACGCCACCTGCAGAGCCGATCCATTGCAGTAAAGGGTGATTGTTATCTTTGGGATCGACAGTTTTGTAAAGCCAAAAGAAAATTATGAGTGGCACAAAGTCTAAAAGTGCTTTCATGTTAAAGTATCTATGCAGTTCAGGTGGATGGATTAGTATAAAAGATGCAAGGCGTAGATTTACACACACATAGTAATATTTCTGATGGAACTTTATCGCCAGAGTTACTGGTTCAAGCTGCGCTCGAAAAAGGGATACATACCCTTGCACTGACTGACCACGATAGCATGGATGGTTTGGTTTTGGCTGAAAAAGTTGCAAAAAATCAACCAATTCAAATTATTTCAGGTGTGGAAATTTCAAGTCAGTGGTCTAGACCTTCGACCAAAAAAAGTTATGGTGTGCATGTGGTCGCACTGAATATGCAATCACCTGATCCTTTGCATAAGCTACTAGAACAACAAAAGATAATTCGAGCTGAACGTGCTCAACTCATCTGTGAATTGTTGAAGCCTCTTATTGGAGAGGATATTTACGCGGATGTGGTTGCGAAGGTCGAGGGTATACCTGATCGTGTGACACGAACCCATATTGCGAAGACGTTGGTCGAGAAGGGTCATGTTTCACGTCCGCAACAAGCTTTTGACAAATATATCAAGGAAGGTAAAAAAGCTTATGTTCAGTTTGAAGGACTTGGTCTGGAGGAAACGATACGTGTAATTCATGAGGCTCAAGGGTTTGCTGTTTTGGCACATCCTACCCGTTATGATTTATCTGCGACCAACATTCGTTATTTAATTGAAATATTTGCACGTTACGGAGGCGACGCAGTTGAGTTGCCACCTGCGATTGAGCCTACCTCGACGCGACAAATGGTAGACCGAATGATTGCCGAATTTGGGCTTAAAGTATCAGTTGGAAGTGATTTTCATGGAGATAATATGCCATGGATAAAATTGGGGAATATCCCTCAAGTGAAAGAGGGGCAGGTTGGCATCTGGGAAAGTTTTATTGTATAGAAATTCTCTTATAACAACGGATAAGAGAATTTTAGGCGTTGATAAGACATTCAGTTGTCACGAATCAAAGTAAGTTGTGATCTTGTGCTTGGATCGGTGGAGGAGTTGGTTTTCCTAAAGTCCCGAGTAGTTCAATCTCGATTGTACGAACCATGGCATCGAGTGGAAGATCATTACTTTGTGTACCAAAAGGCTCTTCTATTTCAGAGCTGAGCGCATCAAGCCCCAAAAACGTATATGCTAAAATACCGACTAAAAGTGGTGTCGCCAAACCGAGCACCGAGCCTAAACTAAATGGAAGCATAAAACAGAAAAAATAAACGGTACGGTTTAAGAGTACTGAATAAGCATAAGGTAAAGGAGTTGTAGCAATACGATCACAGCCTGTTTGAACCAAACTTAATTCAGTTACATGTTGGTTCATTTGTGTATAAATAATGTCTGAAATTTCGCCTTCTTTCAGTGACTGCATCAACTCCCATTGAATCAAACTTAATGTGTATTGTGGTGCATTGGCTTGCTGGTAAAGTTGAGTTAAAGCTTGTGGACTCATGCCACTGGTTTGATGCAAAGCATCGGGACTGACTGTTTGATGACGAAGACGGTCACGCAGTACGTTCGCAAAAACAATCATATGCTGAATTACACGTTCACGACGACCTTGCGGCAAGATCCGGCAGTCTCGATCGAAATGTCGAGCATTGGCGATTAAGCTCCCCCATAATTTACGCGCTTCCCACCAACGGTCATAACACGCCGAATTTTTGAAACCTAAAAAAATCGACAATACTACTCCGATCAGTGTAAACCCAACCAAAGGAATTTCAGGGAATCTATAGAGATTTATATATTCAATTCCCCCCACGATTGCTGAAATCAGCATAACGATTCCAAGTGGAGGTAATACCTTCGGTAAGATGGTTCCACGCCATGAAAATAATAGTTTTAGCGTATCGGTTTGATCACGAACAATCATGTAAATCAATCTTTCATTTTTCTATGATCTTCACTAGTTCAGCGAGTATTGTCAATGATAAAAAATGGAAACTTCGAGCAATTTTATTCTGTAATTTATAGACTTATTCTCGGATCAGTTGGTGCTCCATAAAAGAGTAGCTGCCTTCGGTGGAAATGATGACATGATCGAGTAATTTAACCTCAATTAAATTACAAGCTCTACTTAAAGATTTCGTCAAATTGATATCGTCAATTGAGGGCTGAGGAATTCCTAAAGGATGATTATGTGCAATAATCACAGCACTCGCCTGAGTGTGGATGATATGTCGAATAAACTGATTAATTGAAACTGCACAGTGGTTAGTAGAACCAAAGAATAATTTTTTAAAATTAATTTTTCTGAGCCTTGCATCTAAACAGAGTACCGCGAAAATCTCTTGAGATTCGCCAATAAGTTCATAACGAAGATAATCTTGAATTAAATCAGAGCGACTTAAATCAATTTGTTGGTTCAATTGATGTTGCAAGTAACGCCGTCCAAGCTCTTTTACAGCCATCAATTGAGAGTATTTAGTGTCTCCCATGCCATGGAACATGCGAATTTCGTCTATCGATGCATCAAACACTGCATTTAAGCTTCCAAAATGTTGCAACATCAATCTTGCTAATTCGACCGCAGAATGTTGTTGAGATCCTGATCTTAAAAAGATGGCGAGGAGTTCTGCATCAGAGAGGCTATGAGCACCTTGGCGGAGTAATCTTTCTCGCGGTCGTTCTTGTTCGGGCCATTGTTTGATCGAATTATTCATTATTATTCACTGTTTTAAATTATTTTAACTTTTGAATATTCACCAAGGTATATCTTGGGTGGCAGAATATTTAATGCTATTGTGAGCGCCACTGCAATAAAAAGGTGACGTGATCTTGAGTTTTGATCTTAGTGTGTTCTCCAATAAAAATATTATTCTTGCTGTTACTGGTGGTATTGCTGCTTATAAAAGTGCCATCTTAGTACGCCGACTTAAAGATTACGGATTTAATGTCCGAGTTGTAATGACTCAAGGTGCCCAAGCTTTTATTACGCCGCTTACCTTTCAAGCATTGTCGGGTAATCCAGTACATACTGAACTTCTAGATACAGAAGCTGAAGCTGGAATGGGGCATATCGAATTAGCACGATGGGCGGATTTGGTGCTTGTCGCTCCTGCCAGTTGTGACAGTATTGCTAAATTTGCTTGCGGACTAGCGGATGATTTACTCAGTACACTCTATTTGGCAACAAAAGCACCTGTTTGGATC
Organism: Acinetobacter sp. Ver3; assembly: GCF_000632455.1. GTDB lineage: Bacteria > Pseudomonadota > Gammaproteobacteria > Pseudomonadales > Moraxellaceae > Acinetobacter. The sequence continues at coordinate 914 of NZ_JFYL01000071.1, read as the reverse complement.
GCACCAGCCATGAATCAACAAATGTGGGCGGCTAAAGCAACACAGCGCAATTTGAGTACTTTGGTCGATGATGGTGTGCATGTCATTATGCCTGAGGCGGGTTCTCAAGCGTGTGGCGATGTTGGATTAGGACGTATGCCTGAGCCTGAAGATTTAGCTGAACAGGTACGAGAATATTTCCATAAAGCGCAGCGTGCAATTGCAGAAAAATTTGGCTTGCTGGCGGGTAAAAAAGTGACGATTACCGCAGGTCCAACTCGAGAGGCAATTGATCCAGTGCGCTATATTTCAAATCACAGCACTGGAAAAATGGGGTTTGCTATTGCTGCTGCATGTTATTCAGCAGGTGCTGAGGTGACACTGATCGCGGGTCCTGTCAGTTTAGATACACCGAATGGGGTGAAGCGTTTAAATGTATCTTCAGCGAGACAGATGCTTGATTTAAGCATGAATCAGTTGGAAACAGGATGTGATGTATTTATTGCGACAGCTGCCGTAGCGGATTATCGTGTTGCAGAAGTTGCGGAACATAAAATCAAAAAAGCTGGTGATGAGTTAGCTGTCTCTCTTGTTAAAAATCCTGATATCGTGGCGACGATAGCTTTGCAAGACAAACGTCCATTTATGGTCGGTTTTGCAGCTGAAACGCGTAATGTTGAAGAATATGCCGCAGGTAAATTGGTGGCTAAGAAACTAGATATGATCGCATGCAATGATGTTTCAAGAGCGGATATTGGTTTTGCTTCAGATGAAAATGCGATGACTGTGTTTTTTGCTGAACAATATGAAATGGAAAAACGTGATCTTGAAAAAGCTTCAAAGCAAGAAATTGCACAACAATTGGTTGAAGCTATCCATGATGCATTACATCAAGAAAAACGACCTGTTTAAATGTAGGATATAAAAAAAGACCG
>NZ_JFYL01000070.1 GCF_000632455.1 Acinetobacter sp. Ver3 | reverse complement strand
GTCGTGAGATTAAATAGATTTCCAAAGAATTTGCAAGGTAAGCATAATCTTGTTCAAAACCAATAGTTACAATTGCCCCTGCTTCTTTTAGTCTTGCATCAATAGGCCCATAAATATTTTTAGATTTATCAATCCAACGACAATATTTCATAACTCTAGCACTTAATCCATTTCCACGATACAGACCACCACCCCGAGAAGTACCGACACCGATATAAGTAATTTCATCATCTTTGACAAAAGCATAACCCCCCTTGTTTATCGTAATTAGGTATTTTTCGAAAATCAGTGTGAATAACTGACCATTCTGGAGGATAACCAATTATCTCTTTAGTCCAATGAAGTTCAAAAAATCGTCTAGTTTCTTTAATCAGATTATCAAGATTTGCGTATGTCATTTCATCTATCTTGTTAGTGTTAATATTTTTTGAATTTCTTGACCTTTACCATCTAACCAACATAGCTTTAGTTCATGCTTAGATGGTGTATCAAAGCCAACTGATGCCATTAAATCCACATTCTGTTTAGACTCTAAATCTAGAGGGAACTTAGCTTCGATCTCACTGTCTAATAAGGGAGAATTATCATGCGCAATAATTTGAACATCTCTAGCTAAGCCACTACCATCATTCCATATTTTTAGACGATAATTTTTACCGATTTGGTAGTATCTTGCTTTAATATCTGCCTGAATTTTGTTATTCCTTTCGTCTTCTTCTTTTTGAATTAACATCGCATTGAGCTTTTTCTCAAGTAAAATCACATCATCCTGCTTTTTAGAATACTTATAATTTTGGAATAACGAAATAGCAGAAATAATTAGAGCACCTATCGCAATATAATCACTAGCATCCATCGTCACTTCTTCACCTTAAAAACCTTACTATTTTTAAAAACACTTAAAATTTCTTTTTTTACATCTGATTTAATTTTATTTAACAATTCATGTTTTGATAGTTCTATCTCTTCAGAATTATCCTCTATTAATTGAAATCTTTCATAACTCGTTTTACACGAATTACAAATATACTGATCATTATCAACTACAAAATCTGTATCAGCACAAATTGGACATTTAAGGGTAATATTTAATGAATATTCTCTTTTCATCTTGATTTTTTCAAATAAATAAGATGCTAACACATTATTTTATATTGTTAATTATAAAAACCGCCCTTACGGACGGTCTTTTATATTCATATCTCATCAAGCCACTGGCGCCAAGGTAAACAACACCTGCCCCGTTTTCACCGTTTGCCCTTTTTCAATCGTTATCGCATCTACACGCATACGCTCAGGCGCAACAATCGGAATCTCGATCTTCATCGCTTCAATCACGGCAAGCGTTGCACCTTCTTCCACAATATCCCCTGACTGACATTCAATTTTCCAAATTGAACCCGGCATATGTGATTCCACCGCACAGCCCCCTTCAGGCACTTCCACGCCTTCACTATCATCCACAGTATCAAGGCTTTCAGACACGTATTCTGCAAGTCCTGCCTCATGCCAACGACGACGTTCTGCATCAAAGTTGGCTTGTTGCACAGACTTAAATGCCGAAATGGACTCTTGGTTTTCAGTTAAGAAGTCGTTGTACTCTTTTAAGTTCAATACACCTTCTTCAATGCGAAGTTTTAAGCGACCCGCTTTAAAATCCTCACGCATCTGCATCAGTTCTTCTTCAGAGACTTCATAGAATTTAATTTGGTCAAAGAAGCGCAGTAACCACGGTTTGCCTTGCTCAAAGTCAGCATTTTTACGATAGCGTGACCACATTTGAGTGGTACGACCGACAAACTGATAGCCCCCCGGACCTTCCATACCATAGACACACATATAAGCACCGCCAATACCCACGGCATTTTCAGGAGTCCATGTGCGTGCAGGGTTATATTTGGTCGTCACCAAACGCTGACGCGGATCAAGTGGTGTTGCGACAGGTGCACCCAAATACACATCGCCCAAGCCCATGACCAAATAATTTGCGTCATACACCACGTCTTTTACGGCTTGTTTGTCTTTTAAGCCATTAATCCGACGGATAAATTCAATGTTGTCCGGACACCAAGGTGCATCAGGTCGCACGGTTTGCATATAGCGTTCGGTCGCGAGTTGCGTTTGTGAATCTTCCCAAGCGAGTGGTAAATACACAGTACGTGATGGCACTTGCATTTCGGTCACATCAGGCAGTTCAGCTTCTGCCACTTGTAATAAACGCAGTAAATCCAATTGATCGAGCTTGATCGAATCAAAGTGAATTTGTAGCGAACGAATACCCGGTGTCAGGTCGATAATGCCCTGAATATTTTGCTTTTGTACCCATTGCATCAAAGCATGAATACGGAAACGTAAGTTCAGATCGAGCACCAACTCGCCATATTCCACTAACATGTAGTTGTTGCCGGCAGGACGATAGACCACATCCGGTGCACCATCTTTACCTTTTAAGGTATCCAGAACCGCATTTTTCAGTGTAGATAGCTCAGGATAGAACGATTCATTAAATGCGACGGCTTGTGTATCAGATGCTTCTAATTGTGCGTGATATTTTTCATTTAAAAGTTTGGCTTGGTGATAGCTTACAGGGACAAATTTCACTTTATCACCCGCTTTAAGCTGACCGAGTTTCCATAGCTCAGAGTTGATCACCACCGCAGGACATACAAAGCCGCCCAAACTTGGGCCATCTGGACCCAAAATAATCGGCATATCACCGGTGAAATCAATCGCACCAATCGCATAGGCATTGTCATGAATATTCGATGGATGCAGACCCGCTTCACCACCATCCTCACGTGCCCATTCAGGTTTTGGACCAATGAGACGAATACCGGTACGGCTCGAGTTAAAGTGAATTTCAAAGATATTGGCAAAGAAAGTATCAATATCATTTTTGGTGAAGAAATCAGGCGCACCATGTGGGCCGTACATCACCGCAATTTCCCATTCATGACTAAATGACGGTACTTGTTCAGGTGCAAGGGCTTTCACTTCATTGCTTGTAAATGCCGTAATTGGAAGCATATCGCCAACCAGTAAGTTACGCCCTGCATGACCACCAAACTGCCCCAAAGTAAAGGTCGCTTGTGAACCTAAATATTCAGGCACATTCAGACCGCCTTTAATCCCGATATAGGTACGGCAACCTGTGGCGATTTTGCCACATTTGAGAATCTGACCTTTACGTACATTGACGGTTTGCCACATCGGAACTTGAACACCATCTAATGTTGATGGCATATCACCACCAGCAAGCACGATTTGGCTATCACAATGAAATTTTAACGTTGGACCTTGTAACGTACATTCAAGCCCTGCGGTGTTATAGGCGTTGCCAAGTAATTGGTTTGCAACATTCAGTGATAATGGGTCAATCGCACCGGATGGTGGCACACCGACATCCCAATAGCCCAAACGCCCTGTGACATCTTGCACGGCAGTTTGAATACCCGCTTGCAACACTTCAACCTTTTGGGTTTTCCACTCAAAGGTATTGAGGAAGCGTGTGGTTTGTGTCCCTGCTTTAAACACATCACAGTCGATAATGTTTTGTAAATATTCAAGATTGGTTTCAATACCGGCCACTGAGGTTTTCGCCAAAGTGTCAAGCATGGCTTGAATGGCAGACACACGATCGTCCGCTGTGACAATGATTTTAGCAATCATCGGGTCATAGAAAGACGATACATTTGAACCTGTTTCCACCCATGTTTCATTCCGGGCATTGTCATCAAATTCAACATGTGTCAGTAAACCGGCACTGGGTTGGAAGTTTTTAATTGGATCTTCAGCGTATAAACGTACTTGAATCGAGTGACCTTTGGATTCCAACTTTTCAGTTGGTGCAGTCCAATCACCGCTTGCAAGTGTCACCATCCATTCCACCAAGTCCACACCAAAGACTTGCTCGGTTACGCCATGTTCCACTTGTAGACGAGTGTTGACTTCCAAGAAATAGAATTCTTGGGTATCGGTATCCATCACAAATTCAACCGTACCGGCAGAACGGTAGTTCACCGATTGCATCAGTTGGATGGCAACATTTTGGATATAGGCACGTTGCTCATCATTGATATGCGGTGCAGGCGTTTCCTCAATTACTTTTTGGTTACGACGTTGTACCGAACAATCACGCTCACCGAGTGCGATCACTTGACCTTGACCATCACCAAAAATTTGCACTTCAATGTGACGGGCATTTTGCACAAATTTCTCTAAGTACAAACCTGCATCTTTAAAGTTGGCTTGGGCTAGATAAGACACCGTTGCATAAGCATCTTTCAGCTCTGTTTCGTTCCAGACTAAACGCATGCCGATCCCACCGCCACCTGCGGTACTTTTCAACATCACAGGATAGCCAATACGATTCGCTTCCGTTAAAGCTTCAGCTTCATCCACCAATAACTGACTACCAGGAAGTAATGGTACATGAGCTTGAATCGCAAGCTCACGCGCCGTGTGTTTCAGACCAAAGGCACGCATCTGCGCAGAATTTGGTCCAATAAAAGCAATACCCTGTGATTCACATAGGTCGCAGAATTCAGCATTTTCAGACAAGAAGCCATAACCCGGATGAATGGCTTGTGCTCCGGTTTGTTTAGCAACCTCTAAGATTTTTTCAACGTTTAAGTAGCTTTGGCTGGCTGGTGCTTCACCGATATACACCGCTTCATCCGCTAAAGTCACATGCAGTGAATCACGATCAGCCTCTGAATAGACCGCAACTGATTGGATACCTAATTTTTTAAGGGTACGAATGACACGACACGCAATTGCACCACGGTTGGCGATTAGAACTTTATTCAATCCATATTTTTTAGTCATGGTTATGCGTCCTCGCCTTCACGGATGATCAATTGAATTTTGGTTGGGTTATAGGCATTACAAGGATTATTCAGTTGTGGGCAGTTGGAGATCAGCACGATTAAATCCATTTCCGCTTTAATTTCCACATATTTACCCGGTGCAGAAATACCATCATCAAACTTTAGATGTCCCTCAGAGGTCACAGGCACATTCATAAAGAAATTAATATTTGGACCGATGTGACGCACGTTTAGGCCGTGTTTTTTCGCAATTGGATGCTGAGACAGCGCAATCATGAAATTGTTACGGCAACTGTGCATTGGGTATTTGTCATGAGCATAACGAACCGTGTTACTTTCACATGAACAAGCACCGCCTAAAGTGTCATGGCGACCGCAGTTATCATCATGAATGGTGGCAATTTTATTGCCAAAGTTGGTGTATAAAGCTGTGCCTTTTTCTAAATAGATTTGTTGATTAATGGCCAAGGTATCTGCTGCGCTATAACGCTCTTCAGGGTTTGACGCCGCGATGAAGAGCGTATCCACCGCTTGGTTGCCTTCTAAATCCACAATACGGAAATATTGCCCTTTTTTGACTTCGCACATCCATGCTTCACCGGCAGGACAAACTTCGCTTAAAACTGATTTTTCTAATTTTACGAGTGCAGTCATGTTGTATCCCCCTAATTAAGCACTGAGTGCGTAGTAACGATTGTTGTTTTGAAATGCACGCTGATTTTGCGGACATGAATCACGACATACATCGCTGTCGCTTAAAGGAAGTGCTTTGTATAAAGACAATTTAACATCGGCAGGTGCATATTCCCCACTGTTGTCTAAAGCATGCGGTGCGGATGATAAGAACACCAAGCAATCCATTTCAAAGCGGAGTTCGATCACTTGATTCGTATTGTCAGATGCCACATAGCTGAGATTGCCATGGTCATCCGGTTGCACTTTAGAAAACAGATTTAACGTACTGCTGAGGTCTGTTGCAGATAAACCAAACTTGGTCATTTCAAGCAGTAAAGAATCTTTACCGTTACGGTACATGTCGTTGCGTGCATCTTGAAACGTTTTTAAACCAAATTGTTGTTCAATTTGCTGTGCATTGCATGGTGCACAAAATGCATCATTCCAACCGTGGTCATCTTTGACAATGGAAATCATCGCGCGACCAAGGTCCGATGCAAGAATATGCCCAGTGCTTAAAAATGCCGTATGTTGCCCTTTTAAGCTGTCTGGCATGTTATACCGTTCGAGCTTGTCTTCGCTATTGACGCAGTACAGTGCCACATTGGCATTTTTACCTAAGGCTTTGAGTTGTAATACTGCGCCACGCTGAATGCGTGCTGACCAGTGGTGTCCACCCGGTAAACGTTCTGTCCACAGGACTTGATCTTCGTGATAGTTTATTGTGCTCATATGCATCCATCCCAATCTTTTACGGTTTACCTCCCGGGCTTTTATCCCTCCGTGTAGCTTGAGCTTACAACTTAAGCCGTGAACTCTCGGTCGCAGACCTACATGAAACTTCATGTATCGGAACCCTAGATCACTTTATGATTGAATAGATAGATGCAAAGGCTGTGCCAAAGTAATACTCTTTTGTGTTTTAGTATTACTGTCGCTTGATATATAACATTTCTCTTAGAGCTGATTGTATTGAACAGAACTTAATTCAAGTAAACCTGTTGAATCAGTCGGAGTAAAGAATACTCGGTAAGCACCGAAATTAACCTGCGTGCAATTTTCTTGTGCAAAGAAAAAAGCTAACACATGATTCTATTTTGTTTGTTATGAGCGGTTATTTTCTGATTGCTTAAGTAGGTTTAGACTCTGGTTGATATCACGCACAGTGATTAACTTAAAAATCATAACTAAGCTTCCAAGTGCTACGAACAAAAGAAATACAAGTAAAATGATTAAAGTCATCCCTGTGTTTAATGTGCTATCTGAGGTATAACGAGCTAAAAACCAAGTAAAATTTGAAAATATAAAAAAAGCTAAAGAACCTGTGACAGTATATAAGGCACCATACGCTAACCCTTTAAAGACTAATTCCCGTTCTGAATAAATACATTGGATTTCTCCATCTTCAACTTTAAAAAACTTCCACGTAGTGCGAAGGGAGTTCACTAAGTAAAAATAGTAATCTGCATATTTGCGTATAAGTATATCGGTTAAGAATGAAGGAATCTCAACACCGCCATTGAGTTGATCACTGGCAATTTTCTTCAAAAAAGGATCTATTTGTTTTATTCGGGCTTACAGAGATAAATTCTCGAATGTAAAAAGATGCAGCCTCATATAAATTTTTATTTTCATTAAAACTTTTCAGACTCACAAAATACGTTTTTCGACCGTAAAAGACAGCGACGATACCTATAAGCGTCGTACAAATAATCGAAAATAAGCTGAGATAGTCTGAAACTGAAAATGAAGGTATGAGTTGTATCATGGATATAATCTTAAATTTATAATGTATTGAGTTTTATAATTAAAAAAACCACTTAGATAAATGACCAAAATAGTGGACAATGGACTGAGATCAAATCGTTTACTTTCTACAAACAGATGATGAGTCCAATGTCTCGATGTCAGACATCACTCTTAGTTAAAAAAGTATAATCAAAAGCAAAAAATTCGTCTTCATACAAATAATGGCGACTATCTACTTTTCATCTTAATTTCGCTCATTATTTATATGAAGATTCATTCGAGGTTCAATCTTTACTCTATTCAGTACGATTAAACTTTCTTACATGTAATAGAGTTTTCTTGATTCTGAAAATTTAGCTAATTTTTTTATAAATGAATCGAAATAATCTTTTTCCTTATCTTCAGTTCGAAAACCTGCATATAAAGTACGCCTTAACCCCTCTGGTGCAACGCAATCTAGGCGACGTGAAGTGACCCACCCTTTGATTTCATATTCGTTTACCACCCAATCTGGTAAAGCTGCGATTCCACGCCCACTTGCAACTAACTGAATCAGCATCTGGGTCAGATCTGTGGTTCGAATATTTTTTGGAAGAATATTTGCAGGAATGAACAACTTCGACATGATATCTAAACGATGTTTGTCTACTGGAAATGTAATCAGCGTTTCTTCAGCTAAATCTTGAACAGTAATGTTTTTTGCACGTACCAAAGGATGTGTTGTAGATAAAACAAGTCGTGATTCATATTCAAATACTGGGAAATATTCAACTCCTTTTAATGCAATTGGGTCTGCAGTAATCAACAAATCAAATTCGCCATTTTGTAGCAATTCATGAGGATTTGCTTCAAACCCTGATGCAAAATCTAAATCAACATCAGGATATTGGTTTCGATACTGATTTAATATCGGCATGAGCCAATCAAAACAACTATGGCATTCTGAAGAAAATGTAATTCTACCAGTTTGCCCATGGATAATACGCGTGATATCGCTTTGAGCAATCTGAACTTGCGGTAAAATTTCATCCGCTAACTGCAACAGTCTTAAACCAACATTAGAAAAAGTAATTGGCCTCGTCTTGCGGTTGACGACTTCAACCCCCATCCACTGATCAAGCTCACGTAACTGATGAGATACGGCTGAAGGTGTAATGCAGAGATCACTCGCTGCAGCGACTAAAGAGCCATGCTCTCTCAAAGCCAATAGCATTTTCAAATGTTTTAGTTCGATCATATGGGAAAAAACTCAAATCATGATCCCTCTAGGGACATATTAAAATCTTCGCTTTAGCCCACATTAAGTGAGCTATCTAGGCTGATAAGACATTTGGGTGAAATTAAATCAATCCTTTTACAAGGAAGATACTTCCTATGATAACCAACAAGACAGCGAAACATTTCTTTAACATTGCTGGCGATAAGGCATGTGCAGTTTTGGCACCAAATTTTGCTGTTATAAAACTCATCACACTAATGCCAACGAAAGCATAAATATGAACATACCCGATGGTATTCGGCACATTGATCTCAGCAGTCATACCAAAAACCATAAACCCTATAGCACCAGCTAGAGCTATTGGTAATCCACAAGCAGCAGATGTACCGACAGACTTTTGCATCACCACCCCATAACGATTCAGATATGGAACGGTCAGACTACCACCACCAATCCCAAAGAGTGCCGATGCAATCCCAATGACACTACCTGCTGCAACTTGCTGACTTGATGAAGGAAGAGCCATTGTTGAATTAACTGCTTTGTTCGCGCCTGTAAACATAGTATACGCCACCCAAATCAAAAATAAGCCGACCATGATTTGAAGATGTAATCCCGGTAACAAACCAGCAATTCCAGCACCTGCAAAACAGCCGATGGCCATGGGTGGAGCTAAATTTTTAAATACAGGCCATAGCACAGCACCATTTTTATGGTGTGCCATTAATGAGCTAATCGAAGTGACAACGATTGTTGCTAAAGATGTTCCTAGTGCCAGATGCATAATGACATCAGGATCATAACCCATTTGGGTAAAGACAATAAAAAGTAGTGGCACAATAATCGTACCACCGCCTACACCAAACAGCCCAGCCGCAAAACCAGCAAATGCACCGATGATTAAAAAGGTTATAAGTTCCACAATAGACTAACTTTTAAAAAGATGAAGGGATTAAGGGGTTGAGTTAAGCGTGTTCCAACTGACCCACTTGATGATAAGCACGGTTAAAGTACACCAAACTTTCTTCTTGATTACTTTGCTTTACTGCAGTCACACGGCATAAAAAAATACTATGTGTACCGACTTGTTGAATATTCTCAATCTCGCAATCAAAACTGACTAAAGCATCTTCTAAAATCGGCGACCCAGTTTTTAAATCAATCCAATCACCTAGTCTGAAGCGATCTTCTGAGCTGAGCTTGCTTGAAGCAAAAGCATTCGAAAGCTGTTCATGCTGAGTACTCAGTACGTTTACAGCCAAGACTTTATTTTCAACAAAATGTGCATGTGAACGAGAGAACTGATTCATACAGACTAATAGTGTTGGCGGAGTATCTGTGACACTACATACCGCAGATGCAGTAAAGCCATGCATCCCTGCTTCGCCTGTGGTTGTAATCACATTTACCGCAGTTGTAAGTAAAGACATTGCATTTCTAAAGTCTGTTGCTTCAATCATCTCTTTCATCTCAAATATACATATGACGTGTCGTCCATTAGACAGAACAAATGATCTTGCGACGATTTGCCCTGATTAATACAAGACTACGTTTGATTAAGCTTCTAGCTCTTTACGGACAATGGCAGCTCCAGCACTTAAAGCCTCAAGCTTGCCACGTGCCACTTGACGAGAGAGCGGCGTCATACCACAGTTCGTTGATGGATAAAGCTTATCCGCGTCCACAAATTGCAAAGCTTTACGCAAGGTATTCGCGACTTCCTCTGCGGTTTCAACTTGATTAGTTGCCACATCAATTGCACCGACCATAACTTTCTTACCACGAATCAATTCAATCAAATCCATTGGCACACGTGAGTTTTGACATTCAAGCGAAATAATATCGAGCTTAGATTGTTGTAGCTTCGGAAATGACTCTTCGTATTGGCGCCATTCATTACCCAAAGTTTGTTTCCAATCGGTATTGGCTTTAATACCGTAACCGTAGCAAATATGAACCGCAGTTTCACATTTTAAACCTTTAAGTGCACGCTCTAGGGTTGGTACCCCCCAATCATTTACTTCATCGAAAAATACGTTAAACGCCGGTTCATCGAATTGGATAATATCCACGCCTGCTGCTTCAAGCTCTAAAGCTTCTTGGTTTAAAATTTTGGCAAATTCCCAAGCCAATTTTTCACGGCTCTTGTAGTGACCATCAAATAAAGTATCAATCATGGTCATTGGACCAGGCAACGCCCATTTAATTGGCTGATTGGTTTGGCTACGCAAGAATTTCGCATCTTCAACAAATACCGCTTGTTTACGAGAAACTTCGCCTACAACAGAAGGTACACTTGCATCATAACGATTACGAATACGCATGGTTTCACGCTTTTCGAAATCCACACCTTCAAGATGCTCAATAAATGTAGTGACGAAGTGCTGACGGGTTTGTTCACCATCACTCACTATATCAATACCAGCAGTGACTTGCTCATGTAATGATAATTTCAATGCATCACGTTTTGCCTCAAGAAGCTCTTCCCCTTCGAGTTTCCATGCAGACCATAGTTTTTCAGGCTCAGCTAACCAAGATGGTTTCGGTAAACTACCCGCAGTTGAAGTTGGGAGTAATAATTTCGGTGGTGTAAGTGCCATGTCTAATCTTCTTTCTCTAAATTCGTGAATCTGTATATCAATTGGATGTTTTAAGCAGCTGTTTCGACTTCGAAATTTTCAGCCCATTCATTTAAAATGTCTTGATAAGGCTTAATGAAATTTTCTTCTGTCCATTTACCTTGTTTGACTGCTAACTCAGCACGTTCTACACGGTCATACACCACACGTGTAAGTGAATAATCGCCATAGGTTAGACTTGGTTGATACACCACACCTGCAGGAGAGTTGGTGTTGTAGATTTCAGGTCGATAGATGCGTTGGAAACTTTCCATGGTCGCAATAGCACTGATCAATTCAAAATCAGTGTAGTCTCGGACTAAATCGCCAGCAAAATAGAATGCGAGTGGTGCGTTACCACCTTCAGGTTTGAAATAACGTACACGTAAGCCCATTTTGGCAAAATATTCATCGGTACGTGAATATTCATCATTTTTGTATTCCACACCCAAAATAGGATGTACGTTGGTGGTACGGTAATAGGTTTTAGAGGTTGAAACACTTAAGCAAATTACCGGTTCTTTGTTGAATTCTGCTTTAAATACTGCTGAATTCACCAGATGTTTATACAATTTGCCATGTAGATTACCAAAACCTTCAGGTTTTTCACCCACGCCACAACCCAACTGAGGCAATACCACACTGAAGTCATAATCACGCACATAAGATGAGAAGCTATTGCCAATCATACCTTCAATACGTTCACCTGTTTGGTGGTCAATCACCACACTTTTCAGTGTTTCAATAAATGGGAAAGTTTGTCCATTGCCTTCGATATCAATTTCTGCAGAAATGATGTCGATCTCAAGTGAATAGCGATCACCTTTAGGATTATCGACAGTCGCCAAGCTATTAAAACGGTTGTTGATCATCGCAAGTGTACGGCGCAGATTTTCCTGACGACTTTCACCACGAGCCAAATTAGCAAAGTTTGTAGTCAAACGTGTACTTTTTGCTGGCGTATAGTTTTCATCAAAACGGATACGTTTAATTGAACACTCAAATGCTGTACTCATGGAGATTGCCACCTAAAAATTTTATAAAAAGCTAAATTTCTGAATGGCTGTATTTAAACGTGAATAATAAAGTGAGTAAAACGATATAAATTCAGCTTAAGATGAGAATTTCTCACGTCATGAACACAACAACGGTAAAATACACCATTAAGTAAAATCACTTATTGTCTATTTAAAAAATAAATAATTTAGATAAATGTATTTAAAGAATTTTCATTAACTATCTGCTAATTAGTAATTGTTCACTAAAACAAAGTTTTAGGGAGGACTATCCATCTTTTTGGATATTGTTTAAACAAAAACAATACTATAGACTCAAGATATTAATTATTAAGGAGAGTTTTGGTGAAGGAATCTGAGTTGATATTAGTCGATACAGAATATTCAATATTTTATTCAAATAAGAAATTTATTCCTATAGACGAAGTGATATCAAGCCTCAGAGCTTTAGAAAACAATATTCATTACACCTCTAAATTTATTGAAAAAGCCTATCCTGACTATAAAGTTATAAATTCTGAAATTTTCATTGAAAATTTAAAGAGCGGTAGTTTAGATGTTAAATTAATAGTACGAAAATCTTTACACTTTATTGAGAAAAGTTCAAAGACTGCTACTAAACTTATTCCATCAAAAGAGACTGTAAAAGATATAATAAAGCAGTCTACTATTGCCTTAATTATAGAAGGAACCAAATTAGCTACTGCCACACCAGCAACACCCTCCATAGTGAATAATATTACCGTAAATAATATCAATACGACTATTCAATCACCTTATTTAAATGAAACACAGTTCCAAGAAGTATTGTCAAAAATTCCTCAAAAAACTTTAGCAGAAAATGCTATCAACATCACAAAACCAGCAAAATTGGAAGATAAAGCTGAGATTAAATTTGATTATAAAAATGATAATGAAGTCACTTTTGACCGTTCGGTTTTAGATCCTATTCCTGCAACCTACACCCCACCTACGCAAGATGAGAAAGAAAAATTCTATCAAGATATTGTTCTATCAATTTATGCATCAGATAAAGATAGACGGGAAACGGGATGGGCTGGATCTATTCATTCTTTGAATCATAAAAGGGTATCTTTGAAATTAAATGATAGTGTGAAACCTGAGCAGCTTCATGGAATGACTGAAGTCATAGCTAGTGTAATTGTTCATGAAAAATTTAATCGACAAAAAAAAGTATACGAAATCGCTTATATAGAAGTTCTAGGATTTAAATCTAAATAGTTTTTTTAGGATTTATTATTTGAATGTTCGTAATTCTATACACCATGAAAAACTTTCATCTCAAGATTAGAAAATATCAGCATATCAAAGCCTTACTATCCAATTAAATCGCTAAAATAT
>NZ_JFYL01000069.1 GCF_000632455.1 Acinetobacter sp. Ver3 | reverse complement strand
TAACCTCAATAATTTATGCTCACGGATATATAACTTTGTATTGTTAAGATAAGTTGTTTCATCAAAATCTATTGATAGAAACAACAAAAGGTCAGTGAAATCACTGACCTTTTTAATTTCTTGTTCAAAGTTTAAATATCAAAGAATACTGTTTCATTTTCACCTTGAATACGAATATCGAAACGATAAACGATCTGACCATCACGCTCTTCACGCTTAGCAATGAGTGTTTGACGACGTGGCACCCACTCAATACCATTCAAAATTGGGTCTTTCGCATTCGCTTCAGCTTCGTCCTCAAAGTAAACTCGAGTATGTAAACCTAAATTGATACCACGCGCAAAAATAACCAGCGCGATATGTGGTGCTTGCTGTGAACCCTTACGTCCAGGAACAGCACCTGGTTTGATCGTATCGAAGCTCCAAAAACCAGTGTCAAAATCCGCACCCGCTCTACCCCAACCTAAAAAGTTTGGATCTGGCTGCTTCCCTTGCGTATCCTGCTGACTTGGATAAACACCATTGGCATCAGCTTGCCAAATTTCTACGAGTACATCGCGAAGTGGTAAACCCAAACCGTCAAAAACTCGCCCTTCGAGGCGAATACGTTCACCTTGAGTGCCATCTTGAACCATTTGATTATTGAAGCTATGCTCAAATACTTCTATACCAGCTTGATTAGGCATTAATCCAATATGGACATATGGACCACCTGTTTGAGATGGTGTTTCATGTAATTCTTCAAATTTCCAGCCATTCATCCTGATGCTCCCTATCAAGTCAAATCATTTTCAAAATATGTCGCACGACGACCACGTAAAGTAATGTCAAAACGATAGCAACGACTATCTGCTTCAATAAAGTTACTCTTGTCTTCGAGCGCAATTAAAGCTCTTCGCTGTTGTTCTGAAGGAACAGTTTTTAAAATTGGACAGCTATCAATTAATGTATCGCCTTCAAAATAAAACTGGGAAATCAAACGCTGTGCCCAGCCATCTGCCATCACAGAAAAATGGATATGTGCTGGACGCCACTCATTGATACGGTTACGCCACGGATAAGGTCCTGGCTTTATCGTTCTAAAAATGAAGAATCCATTTTCATCTGTGAGCATTCGACCGCAACCACCAAAGTTAGGGTCCATAGCTCCCACATACTGATCATTTGGATGGCGATAACGTCCTGAGGCATTCGCTTGCCATACTTCAATCAAAGCATTTTTAACAGGACGACCAAATTGATCACGTAAATAACCATGAATAATGACGCGTTCACCAACAGGTAAACCATCTTTTGCATAATTTAAAATTAAATCATTGCCTTTAGGACCCAATAAGTCTGCGCTAAAGTGAGGTGCAGTAACCTCGGTTAATGTTTGAGCAATCGAAATCAGTGCATTTTTCGGGGAACGTAATACACTGGTTTTATATCCCGGTGCATATGCTGGTGGATGATCATCTGTATTTCGCTGTGCATAAGCACCCATCAGAATTTGAGACATGAATCTCTCCTTATTCAATTTAAAATATCGTCCGTTTATTTAATTTTCTCAGGCGAAATGCCTAACTCTGCAAATACTTCTTCTGCCATATGCATTGCAGCATTGGCTGCAGGAAGTCCTGCATATAAAGACGCATGCAAAAATAATTCTTTAAGATCATCTTTAGTAACGCCATTGTTGAAACAAGCACGAATATGCATTCTGAGCTCTGCTTCACGCCCCAATGCAAGTAAGATTCCAATCGTCACCAAACTACGTGTATGTCTTGGCAATCCTGGTCGTGACCAAACCTCACCCCATGCAAAACGACTAATGAAGTTTTGAAAATCAGCATTAAATTCATTTAAATTTTCAAGTGAACGCCCGACATGGGCTTCACCCAAGACTTCAGTACGGACTTCTAGCCCCTGCTTATAACGTTCTTCATCATTCATGAGGTTGTTCCTCTTTAAAATTGAAATTATTTGATGTTCAGATGTGCTTAAGACTGAATAAAAGCAAGCAATGCTTGGTTAAATTCAACTGGTCGCTCAATATTGGATAAATGCGATGCATCTATGACTGCAAGTTGACAGTCAGGTATATGTTGTTTTAAAAACTCACCATCATTCACTGTGGTCACAGGATCTAAGCCGCCACATAATGCCAAACAAGGCACAATAATTTTTCCAAGTTGATTGCGTAAATCCGTCTGAGCTAAAGCACGACAAGAGGCTGCATAGCCTTTAGGCTGAGTGACAGACAAACTCTGAATGGTTTTTTGAGCTGTCACATCGTGTAAATAATCAAACTGTTCACTAAACCAACGCGTATGTGTAGTACTGACGATATCAGCCAAACCATTTTGTTCAACCGCATCTGCACGACTCAACCATGCCTCGGCATTTCCAATTTTTGCTGCTGAATTTGCAATGGTAATAGAGTTAAAACGCTCTGGTGCAATTATGCCTAATTGAATCCCAGTAACTCCCCCCATGGAGATACCACAAAAATGCGCTTTTTCTATAGAGAAATGATTGAGTACATCAAGGACATCATTGGCCAAATCAATGATTGTGGTATTTTCAATGACACTACTTCTTCCATGACCACGTGTGTCATAGCAAATCACATCATAATCTTTGGAAAAATAATCAATTTGGGCTTGCCACATGCCATGATCAGTGCCCAGTGAGTTTGAAAAAATGATGCTTGGTTTTGTATCGTCACCAAAACGATAGACCGCAAGCTGCTGACCATTACGATTATTGATTAATGTCATTATGGTGTACTTCCTTGAACGCTCTCTAGTACCGCATCTATTTGTGCTTGAGTATTTCCTAGATAATGTTGCGGATTAAAAATCTGACGGAGTTGATCTAGATCAAAAATAGCTAATATTTCTGGATTATTTTGTACAACATCGAGTAAGTGTCGTTGTTCGGCAACTGCTTGCTTACAAGCAGCTTCCACAAGATGATGTGCATTCAATCGACCCATCTGAGGTGCGAGTGACATCATCAGTGCTTCAGCCATGATTAATCCTTGCGTGCACTCTAAATTTCTGAACATATTTTCAGGATCTACTTCTAATCCCGTAAATACATCGATTGCTCTACTTAAACTACCCGCCGTCAGTTGAAATAACTCTGGTAACGCTAGCCATTCAGCATGCCATGCACCTAAACTTCGTTCATGTTCTTGTACTAAGCTTTGGTAGATACTTGACATTAATGCAGGGACGCGATTTGCAGCGGCTAGAATTGAAGCAGCTGCAACAGGATTACGCTTATGAGGCATCGTCGATGACCCTCCACGCCCAGCACCACTCGGTTCAAACACTTCTGCAATTTCTGTTTGCATCATGAGTGACCAGTCACGGGCCATCTTGCCCAAGTTTCCTGTAATCGTTGCAAGTACATGTGCAATTTCGGCTACACGATCTCGCTCCCCATGCCATGTACATACGGGTGTATTTAAACCAAGTTTTTGTGCGTAGCTACTCACTACAGCCGAACCATATTCAGTTAATGAAGCTAAAGTACCTACCGCACCACCTAACTGCGCTGTTAAGACATGTTGCTGTAACTGCTGAACACGCTTTAAATCTCGATCTAAACTAGAGAGCCACCGTGCTGTTTTATGTCCAAAGGTAAGCGGTAAACCTTGTTGCAACCATGTACGTCCGATCATCACCTGATCACGGTATTGAATCGTCAGTTTTTTAGTTGCCTGAATAGCCTGGATAAGTTGCTTTTCGATCAGCTGTAACGCATCTTGAGCTTGCAGCATAAAGGCCGTATCAATGATATCTTGGCTGGTCGCACCCCAATGCACATAACGGGAAGCATCTTCATTGATTTTTTTTACAGCAGCAGTGAATTGCTTTACGAATGGAATTGCAATATTGCCAGCGAGACCACTGGACTGTGCCAAATGATCAAAATTAATAATGGAATGAATTTCTTGTTCTGCAACACGTTGAATCGTTTCAGCAGCAATTAAGGGAATAACACCAACTTCAGCTTGAGCTTGAGCCAGTGCAACCTCTGCACGCAACATATATTTAACGAGTGCTTCATCACTAAATATGATATTTACATCATTCTGATAAAACAAACTTGCATATAACTGACTCATAACTTATCCCTATTACGCTTCATCATGTTTTTCACCATAAAGCGTCTTTCCAAAAATTGCTGTTAAACTTTTTCAATAATTAAAGCGATGCCTTGACCCACACCGATACACATAGAGCACAATGCATATTTGCCACCAGTTGCTTCTAGTTGGTTGAGAGCAGTCGTCACCAAACGCGCACCTGATGCACCCAATGGATGACCCAGCGCAATTGCACCACCATTTGGGTTTACACGCGCATCATCGTCGGCTAAACCTAGGTCACGTGTACATGCCAATGCTTGTGCTGCAAACGCTTCGTTCAGCTCAATCACATCCATTTGCTCTAGTGTTAAACCGGTTTGTGCTAACAGTTTTTTAATCGCAGGTGCAGGACCAAAGCCCATAATGCGAGGTTCAACCCCAACAGTGGTTGCACCAATTACTTTGGCACGAGGTTTTAAACCATATTTTTCTACAGCTGCATCAGACGCAATCAGAATCGCTGCCGCACCATCATTAATGCCTGATGCATTACCTGCGGTTACTGTACCGTCTGTTTTTACAACAGGTTTTAACTTAGTTAACGCTTCTAAAGTGGTTGATGCACGAGGATGTTCATCTTTTGCCACCACAACCGCATCACCTTTACGCTGTGGAATAGTCACAGGCACGATTTCTTGATCAAAGAAACCACGTGCTTGTGCGGCAGCCGTACGTTGTTGGCTGGTTAAAGCAAATTGGTCTTGATCAGCGCGGCTAATGTTGAACTGTTCAGCCACGTTTTCAGCCGTTTGCGGCATGGTTTCAACACCATACATTTCTTTAAGCTTCGGGTTGATAAAACGCCAGCCCATGGTGGTGTCTTCAATCTTTTGACTACGACCAAATGCACTCTCAGATTTACCCATCACAAATGGAGCACGTGACATAGATTCAACACCACCTGCCACAATCACGTCAGCTTCACCAGCTTTAATGGCACGCGCGGCCATTGCTACGGTATCGAGTGATGAACCACATAAACGGTTGACTGTGGTTGCAGGTACTGTATAAGGAATACCTGCTAAAAGCGCCGACATACGACCGACGTTACGATTATCTTCACCGGCTTGGTTGGCACAGCCAAATAAAACGTCATCGACGACATTCCAATCCACAGAAGGGTTACGTTCCATTAATGCTTTTAATGGCACTGCACCTAAGTCATCCGCACGGACAGGGGCTAAACCACCGGCATAACGACCAAAAGGCGTACGGATGGCATCAATGATGTATGCGTTTTTCATAGTGTAAGATCCTAAAACCAGTCTTAAGCCTGAGTGGCATCAATGAGTTTGGCACCCGTCATCGATTGAAGCTCTTCAAAAGATAAGCCTTCAACTTTCTCAATCACTTTCATGCCTTCAGGTGTTACATCAATCACACAAAGGTCCGTATAAATGCGGTCCACACATTTCAAACCTGTCGCAGGATAAGTCAGCTCAGCAACGATTTTAGGCTCGCCTTTTTTAGTGACATGATCGGTGGTAATAAAGACTTTCTTCGCACCCACGGCTAAGTCCATTGCACCACCCACAGCAGGGATGGCATCAGGTGCACCGGTATGCCAGTTTGCAAGATCACCATTTTCAGCGACTTGGAAAGCACCCAGTACCGCGATGTCTAAATGACCACCACGCATCATTGCAAATGAATCACCATGATGGAAGAAAGCTCCGCCTTCTAATAAAGTCACAAACTCTTTACCCGCGTTAATTAACTCAGGGTCACGGTCTTCTTCCGCAGGGGGTGGACCAAAGGCCAATAAACCATTTTCAGAATGTAAAAAGACATCTTTGTCAGCAGGTAAGTAACTCGAGATCTTGGTCGGCAAACCAATGCCAAGGTTGACATAAGCACCATCAGGAATATCTTGTGCAACACGTTCAGCAATTTGATCACGGGTTAATTTTTGATAACTCATTTTATTTCTCCAATCTCAAATTACTGCGCAGGTTGAACTTGTACAACGTGTTGTACAAAGATCCCTGGGGTGATGATGTGTTCAGGATCTAAGGCACCGAGTTCCACGACTTCTGATACTTGTGCGATGGTGATATCTGCTGCCATGGCCATAATTGGACCAAAGTTACGTGCAGATTTACGGTACACCAAGTTCCCCCAGCGATCGCCCTTATGCGCTTTAATTAACGCAAAGTCAGCTTTGATTGGATTTTCTAAAACGTAGTCTTTACCTTCATAATTCATGGTTGGTTTGCCTTCAGCGAGCAAAGTACCAAAACCTGTAGGTGTGTAGATTGGACCTAAGCCCATACCCGCCGCTTGAATACGGCAAGCCAAGTTGCCTTGCGGTACAAGTTCTAACTCGATTTTGCCTGCACGGTAGAGTTCATCGAAGACATAAGAGTCAGACTGACGAGGAAAAGAACAGATGATTTTACGTACAGCGCCTGCTTGTAACAGTTTAGCCAAGCCGTAATCACCATTACCTGCGTTGTTGTTGACGATCACTAAGTCTTTAATACCGAGTTCAATTAAGCCATCGATGAGTTCAGCAGGCTGACCTGCAGTACCAAACCCACCAATCATAATGGTTGAACCGTCTTTAATTTGGGATAAAGCTTCAACTAAAGACTGTGACGATTTATCGATCATCCAACAACTCCCTCTGTACAACATATTTTAATATTTGGGGAATCCACGATTAGCGCAATTTCAATCTGGACGGAGATTGAAATATGCAACTAAATCGCTTGGATTCCGTCACTCCATTCTTGATAAATTAAAAAGCTTGAGCTACCTTGAAAAAAGTTTTTTGTACGATTTACAGTTTTTTTGTTCGATGATCGAACAATATCTTGAGTATATTGCTCAAGATTCTAAATCAGCATCAATAATTCAATTTTTAAAATAGCAAGGAAAATGCTGTGTCTACAGAATCAGACTCAAGGAACAGACAACTTCAAAATCCAGATAATAAAAAGTGGATTCGTCATGAAGACTTTATTGCAGGTATCAGCAAAGGACTTGCTATCTTAGATTGTTTTGCAAATGACCGTCACCGTTTAAATGTGACCATGGCTGCAGAAAAAACAGGGTTGA
Source organism: Acinetobacter sp. Ver3 (assembly GCF_000632455.1). Lineage (GTDB taxonomy): Bacteria > Pseudomonadota > Gammaproteobacteria > Pseudomonadales > Moraxellaceae > Acinetobacter. The sequence continues at coordinate 6,358 of NZ_JFYL01000069.1, read as the reverse complement.
CTCGAGCCGCTGCAAGGCGACATTTAATGACTTTAGAATATTTAGGTTATTTAGAGTTTGATGGTCATTACTATTATTTAACACCTAAAGTTTTAAAGTTTTCAGGTGCATATTTAAGTGGTGCACAGCTGCCTAAAATTGCTCAGCCATTGTTGAATTTACTTACTCAGCAAACCTCTCTCATTTATTCCGTGATGGTATTAGATGGCTACGAAGCTATTACGATTGCACGTAGTGCAGCGCATCAACAGACTGATCGTGTTAATCCTTATGGATTACATTTAGGTAACCGACTACCCGCTCATGCCACATCTGCAGGGAAAATTTTATTAAGTTATTTATCCAAGGAAGCACAAGAAGAATGGTTGGAAAAATATCCCCTCAAAGCACTCACCAAATATACGTATACCGATAATGAGAAATTTATAAAATTATTAGCAGAAGTTAGAGCTGATGAATATTGTTACTCAGCTGAAGAACATGAGTTAGGCGTACATGCTTTGGCGGTACCTATTCACAATCATCGTGCTGATGTTATCGCAGCATTGAACATTGTGTCACCGACAGGTAAAACCAGTAAGGAATATTTAATTCAGTATATTCTGCCCTTATTACAGCAAACCTCGATTGAATTTAGACAATTTGTTTAATAAAAAAACACACCAAATTGTGGAGCAATTTGGTGTGCGCTAAAAAATAGCCAATGGATTAAGCTTAACGTAGAGGATTAACTCGCTTTTTGGAGTGGTAGTCCAACATAGTTTTCAGCAAGCGTAGTTTGCCCTGCTTCTGAACCAAGAATATAACTTAATTCAGCTTGTTTGATTTTATGCTCGAATTCGGTTTCTGTCTCAAAACGATGTAATAAATGAGTCATCCACCAAGAGAAACGCTCTGCTTTCCATACACGTTTTAAGCAATTTTCAGAATACTGCTCAATCCCCTGCTCAGAACCCGTTTGATAATATTCAATGAGAGCTTGAGAAAGATACGCAATATCAGATGCAGCGAGGTTTAAACCTTTAGCTCCTGTTGGCGGTACAATATGAGCAGCATCACCCGCCAAGAACATTTTACCAAAACGCATTGGTTCAGTGACAAAACTACGTAATGGCGCAATACTCTTCTCAATTGATGGACCAGTCACAAGCTTTTCACGGCTTTCAGGATCTAGACGATTTTTTAACTCTTCCCAAAATTGCTCATCTGACCAATTTTCAACTTTATCCGTTAACGGTACTTGTAGATAATAGCGACTTCTCGTGTTAGAACGCATACTGCATAATGCAAATCCACGATCAGATTGCACATAAATTAGTTCATCCGCAACAGGAGGTACATCTGCCAATACCCCCAACCAGCCAAATGGATAGACTTTCTCAAAAGTTTTAATTTTGTCTTCTGGCACACTGGCACGGCACACGCCATGGTAACCATCACAACCAGCGATAAAATCACATTCAACTTTAACTTGCTGACCATTATGCTCAAAAGTAACACTTGGTTGACCGTAGAAATCATGTACTTGAACGTTAGCTGATTCGTAGTATGAAGTGAGTTGAGCTGCTGTGCGAGCCTGCATTAAATCTTTGGTGACTTCAGTTTGGCCATATACCGTAACTTGTTTACCACCCGTCAACTGCGTTAAATCAACACGGTGCTTTTCACCATTGGTTAGAATTTCAATACCCTGATGAGGTAACCCTTTTTCACGCAGTTGCTGATCTACACCAGCTTCAGTCAATAAATCTACTGAAACTTGCTCTAAAATCCCAGCACGGATACGACTGGCAACATATTCAGCACTACGCTGTTCAATTAAAATATGATCAATGCCAGCTTTATATAGCAGTTGACCGAGTAATAAACCTGCTGGACCTGAACCAATAATCGCGACTTTGGTTTTTAAAATTTCCATATTGCAAACACCCTCAATTTTTTTCCTTTTGTAAAACCTAATGAAATTCCAACTGAGGTACTAGACTTTAGCCCTAAATACGACCGAATTTAGTGACAAATGACCGATCATCGGACAAGATATCAGAATTCAAGGGTGTAAATCAGAGCAATATCATGCGCAATGAATTGATTTCAAATGCTAAAAATAAAGAAGTAATTCAATATGATGATTATATTGCAGGCCTTGCTAAAGGTTTGAATCTATTAGAGTGCTTTGGTGTTGAACGTCAAAAATTAAATGTCACCCAAATTGCTGAACGTACAGGATTGAGTCGCAGCGCAGCACGACGATATTTAAGAACTTTAAAGTTTTTAGGTTATTTAGACACAGATGAACATTTTTATTGGCTCACCTACAAAGTTTTACGCTTTTCAAGTGCTTATCTAAGCTCTGCATATTTACCAAAAGTCGCTCAACCTATGCTGAATTTACTCAGTATCAAAACTGCACTGAGCTATTCAGTCACGGTACTCGATGAACATGAAGTCGTACCTGTTGCGAAAAGTGTTCCTCAACAGAACGAATCATCTAAAATGAGTCCGTTGGGTATTCATTTAGGTAATCGCCTTCCAGCCTACGCCACCTCTACAGGTAAAATACTACTCTCAAGATTGAGCCATGATGAACTTAATCAATGGCTTGCACAATATCCACTCAAGAGATTAACGCCTTTTACCATCATAGATCATCAAAAGTTTATAAACACTATTGCAACTGTTCAAAAACAAGACTATTGCATTTCTACAGAAGAACATGAATTGGGAATTATTGCTTTAGCTGTCCCTATTCTCAACATGCAAGGTAATACTGTAGCCGCACTCAACTGTATCGGATCCAGCCACAGAATTACAGAAACATATTTAATCCAAAATATTTTGCCCCAGCTTAAACAAGTAGCTCATGATTTGCGCGCTATTTTATAAAATTCGGAAGATTCGAATGAACTTTTAAGATTTTTTTCCTTTCTTTAACTGAGGCGTTCATTTTTTTAATCCCTAGTACTTTAGTATATTTTTCAAGTACTTCTTCGCAAATATGGATCCATTTAATCTAAAATATATCTAAGTTAATATTTTTTTGCTTGAATTTGGATCCAATAATGCTAAATTCATGCACATTGCAGACGTGTTGATTATTTCATCAATACCAGAATATGGACGGGTTCTGACTGCGATGAACACCTTAAACATTACTAGGATGACTTCTGAAGTCTGCCTACGTTTATGACATGTAATCACATGCCACACGTAATGCTTTTCAATGAGGTCTTATTCCATGGAGAAAGTAAATGGTTCAGAACCCGCGTGAGGAAATGAATAACAAGACCATGAATGGGTTTCAGTGGTTTGTTATCGGTATCTGTATTTTATTAAATGTTATTGATGGCTTTGACGTTCTTGTCATGGCCTTTACTGCTGCATCTGTTTCTGCCGAGTGGGGACTGACTGGCGCTGAACTTGGTGCACTATTGAGTGCTGGCTTATTTGGTATGGGTGCTGGCTCACTATTTCTTGCACCTTGGGCTGATAAAATCGGTCGCCGCCCACTCATCTTACTTTGCCTACTTATCTCTGGAGTAAGTATGGTTGCAGCATCATTTGCTCAGACTGCAATGCAACTTGGCATGATGCGTTTTGTGACTGGTTTAGGCATCGGCGGTATTCTCGCAAGTAGTAATGTTATTGCAAGTGAGTACGCATCTCTGCGTTGGAGAAGTCTCGCAGTCAGCTTACAATGTACAGGTTACGCGATTGGTGCAACCGTTGGTGGGATTATTGCAATTGCGCTTATCAGCAATTTCGGATGGCGTGCAGTCTTCTTAACAGGTGGTTTAGCGACTTTATTCATGTTGGTCGTGTCTTATTTCACCTTACCAGAATCACTTGATTACCTTTTGGTTAAACAGCCAAAAAATGCTCTAGAACGTATTAATGTTTTAGCAAAGAAAATCAATATTACCCCATTACAGCAACTTCCTACGGTCACTATGACCAGCGAACAAGCAAAGAGTGGTTTGGCACGTTTGTTCAGCGCTAAATTGGCACTTCAAACGATTTGTATCTGGTTTAGCTTCTTCTTCGTTATGTTTGGTTTCTACTTCGTCATGAGTTGGACACCAAAAATCTTATCTGCAAATGGGATGACCACTGAACAAGGTGTAACAGCAGGTGTCCTGATTAGTGCTGGCGGTATGTTTGGTGCTGCGCTGTTAGGTCTGATTAGTTCACGTATCCGTATTTACTATGTTCAAGCGGCTTTCCTTGCCTTAACTGCAATCTTGATCTGGTTATTTGTGAACAGTACTGGTTCACTCATGATCGCATTCATTCTCGCTTTATTCCTTGGCATGATGTCAAACGGATGTGTCGCAGGTCTATATGCGATGTCTCCTGCAATCTATGATGCTGATGTTCGTGCGACTGGTGTTGGTTATGCGATTGGTTTTGGTCGTGTAGGCGGTATTTTGTCTCCACTGGTAGCAGGTGCTTTCCTCGATAGTGGTATCTCATCACTTGTACTTTACGGTTATTATGCGTTGGCATTCGTTGCAGCCATTATCATGGTATTAAGCATTTCAAAACTCAAAAATAAAGAAACTGCACAATTGCATTTCCAACAACCAACATCTGCATAATCATTTTTTTAATACTTTAGAGCTAGACAAGACGTCTAGCTCCACTTTTCATATAGGGACAATAATGAGATTTTCTGCAATCTTTTTAGGGGTAATTGCGTCTGGATTTCTATCAACAACGCAAGCTAATTCTTTTATAGACGACTCATCAGTCAATCTAACAGCTCGTAATTTTTATTTTGATCGCGCATATACACAAGATGAATCAGGTAAAGATCAGAAAGACTGGGCTCAAGGTTTTATCTTTAAAGCTAATTCAGGCTATACACCAGGTACCGTAGGACTAGGTTTAGACATTATGGCACTGGCCGGTTTTAATCTTTTAGGCAGTGATGCCGACGATTATGCAGCTTCGGGATTACTACCAAGCAGTCCATCAGGTAAAGCTGATCAGTATGGAGAAATTCGCTGGACGGCAAAAGCGAAAGTGGGCAAATCGACTTTACATGGGGGTACACTCGCACCAATGTTCCCTGTTTTGTTCTCTTCACCAGCTCGTTTATTCCAGCAAAATTATCGAGGTACACATCTTCAAATCAATGAAGTGGATAATTTGAAAATTCATGCCCTGTATGTGGATCGTGTGAATCAACGTGATTCAACAGATTATGAAAAAATTAAAGTTGGCAATCCTAATAATCGATTTAAGACTGCTGCCGAATCATCTGGCTTACACATGCTTGGTGCTGAATATAAATTTAACGATCAAATTAGTGCGCAACTCTTTCATGCCAACCTTCATGATGTTTATCACCAAAATTTCATTGGTGCAAAAAGCAAACATGATATAGGTATTGGGCATTTATTAGGGGATGTACGCCTGTTTGTGAGTGAAGACTCAGGTCAAGCTCGTGCAGGACATATTGAAAATCAACATTTGAGCGGTATTTTTGGGCTTAACCGTAACAATCATACTTTCAGTTTGGGCTATATGCAGTCTTTTGGTGATACAGCTCTTCCGACCTTAGCGGGTTCAGAGCCAGCAGTGTTCTTAGATAGTATGAGTGCTGATTTCACCAACATTAATGAAAAAGTCTATCACGCACGCTATGACTATGACTTTAAAGACACTTCATTGAAAGGTCTAAAGTTTATGACTCGTTATAGTAAAGGCGATGATATTGAAATTCGTAACACCGACAATCAGACGTTTGAACAAGATGCTCTTGATTTCGAGCTCAGCTATCGTGTTCCAACGGGTAAACTCGAAGGTTTAAATATTCGCACACGTTATAGTCGCTACCGTAACGATATCCCACCAGTAGGTATGGCATTTAAGTCGGATGACGAAATGCGTGTCAACATTGATTACACTTGGAAATTTAAATAAAACAAAGTTAAAGGGAGTTCAACGGAACTCCCTTTAACACAAATACCTTTCATCGATCACAGCTCATATTTTAATTTCACATCCATTTCACAAGATTGCCAGTAGATTAAAAAATAAGAATAAATTAGTGGATTGAGATCATGAAACACGTCAAAAAAATTGTGGCTGCGACATTGAGCCTTCCTCTACTCTTTTTATCAGGCTGTGCAAGCATCCCAAGTTACTCTGATGATTATGCTCAAGCACGATCGACAGTTCAAGGCATCACCATGACGCCTGCCAAAGCTCAAGATATAGGGGTTCGTTTTACCAGTGCATTCAATACTTTAGGTACACCTGAATTCACTAACCGAGCAAGCAATCTGTATGCTGATAGTTTATATATCAATGACACACTTTCACAATTTAGTAAGCGTGAAAATCTAGTCGAACA
>NZ_JFYL01000068.1 GCF_000632455.1 Acinetobacter sp. Ver3 | reverse complement strand
CACCACCAAACCATTTTGTTTACTTTGATGACTTGGTGTAGTTAAATTGTTTAAAGCTAAATAAGGGACTTTATTTTTATAAGCAAAAGCTTGGTCAACTAGTTCGGCTCCGTCATATGTGAGTTGAGTCTTAACTCGAATTTTTTCAGCGATACTTTTTGTAGCCTCGAATACGGCATGAAAATAATTATCTACTAATAGTTCTGCTTTGCAAAAGGTTAGAACATCAGGATGAATTTTTCTATCGGATAAAGATTTTCTTAAATTTTGAGCTCTTGCTTCAGCTTCACTGAAGGTATGAACTTTTTCAGCGTATCTGAGTTCGCCACTTTCAGCTAATTCAAAACCTTCGAAAGATAAAGCAAAATTTAACTGAGTTCGTATATGTTCAAACCATTCTTTTCTATTTATATGTCTTGAAGGGCGCATAACATGTTTAATGAAAGCTAAAATATTATTTGAACAACAGTCAATATTCTGCTTCATGCTAAGAGCTTCGTAGAGACGTTTCCATTTAGTTATATTGGGTTGAATATCTTGAATATGACATTCTGTTAAATATTTTCCTATTTCAGTTCCAGAAAGCCCATCATTTGTTTCACCAAGAATTTTACAGATGGTTTCTAAGCTTCCTGAATCTAAAATTTTTATGTTAGACATATTTTAATTTTCTATTTTTTTGCTTGTATATATTTTAAGTAATTGTTTTATTTATATCAATTAATCTCTCTTATCATCCTTTTTAAAAGGTATCAGCTGTCACGTACTCAATTTGACACGCGAAATTCCCCTCTTTGAAAAAGAGGGGTTAGGGGAGATTAAAAACGAAAATCCCCTCACTTGACGGGATTTCCATTCCCTCCTTTATCAAAGGAGGTGAGAAGCATTTCTTCGTAAAGAGGATTCAAAATCAATTAAACAATCGAATCATCCAAATTCGGTGCTAACCAACGTTTTGCTTCATCCAACGTCCAACCTTTACGCTTAGCATAATCTTCCAACTGATCGCCCGAGATCTTACCCACGTTAAAGTATTCAGTTTCAGGGTTTGCATAGTAGAAACCGCTCACTGATGAAGGTGGCCACATTGCAAAGCTACTGGTTAAGTAAGTTCCGATCTTATCAGTCGTACCTAACCAATCAAACAGCGGCGCTTTTTCAGAATGTTCAGGACAAGCAGGGTAGCCCGGTGCAGGACGAATACCCACATACTTCTCTTTGATCAATTCATCATTAGAAAGCTGTTCATCCGCTTGGTAGCCCCAGAACTCTTTACGAATACGTTGGTGCAAGTGTTCTGCAAAGGCTTCAGCAAAACGGTCGCCCAAGGCTTGAACCATAATCGCGTTATAGTCATCGCCTTTGGCTTTGTATTCTTGAGAAAGTTCTTCCGCACCAAAGATTGAAACGGTGAAACCACCCAAGTAATCTTGAGCCACGTCTTTCGGTGCAACAAAGTCAGCTAGTGAGAAATTCGCTTTGCCTGTCACTTTGTCAGACTGCTGACGAATATGCTCAAAGGTATGCGTCACATTGCCATTTTCATCCGTTACCGCAACAGTGTCTGCTGCAACACGGTTGGCAGGGTAAAGGCTGAAAGTAGCGCGCGCATCGAAACGTTTATTTTCGATGATGTCTTTGAGCATCGCTTGTGCTTGTTCAAACAAATCACGAGCGGCTTCACCCACCACTTCATCTTCAAGGATTTTCGGGTATTTACCCGCCAAACTCCAAGAAATAAAGAATGGTGTCCAGTCAAAATAATCAACCAAAGTTTCCAATGGATAGTTAGTGAAAGTTTCAGAACCAATAAAGTTTGGTTTTACAGGTGCATGCTTTTCAAAGTCAATTTTGAAACCATTTTCAATCGATTCAGCATAAGAAAGTTTTGCAGCTTTTGGTTGCTTATTCGCTAGACGTGTACGGATTTTTTCATAATCCGCTGCATAGTCAGCTGCCAATTGGGGCTTCATATCAGCAGATAAAAGTTGCGTTGCAACACCGACTGCACGAGAGGCATCAGCAGTGTAGTACACGCCATCATTGTGATATTGCGGCGCAATTTTCACGGCAGTATGCGCTTTCGATGTTGTTGCACCACCAATCATCAATGGAATGTTAAAACCTTTACGTTGCATTTCTTTCGCAACAAAGACCATTTCATCCAAAGATGGTGTGATCAAACCTGATAAACCGATGATATCAACTTTCTCATCAATCGCAGTTTGTAGAATCTTCTCACAAGGTACCATCACGCCAAGGTCAACGATGTCATAACCGTTACAGCCCAATACCACGCCGACAATGTTTTTACCAATGTCGTGTACGTCGCCTTTAACAGTAGCAAGCAAGATTTTACCTTTGGCTTCGCCTTGGGTTTTTTCTGCTTCAATGAACGGATTCAACCAAGCCACGGCTTGTTTCATCACACGTGCAGATTTCACCACTTGTGGTAAGAACATTTTGCCGGCACCGAACAGGTCACCCACCACGTTCATCCCTGCCATGAGTGGACCTTCGATCACATCAAGTGGACGAGCTGATTTTAAACGTGCTTCTTCAGTATCTTCAACGATATAAGTCGTAATACCTTTAACTAACGCGTATTCAAGACGTTTTTCTACAGGTTCATTGCGCCATTCAAGGTTTTCTTCAGCCTTTTGCGCACCCGCTTGACCACGATATTTTTCCGCAACAGCGAGTAATTTTTCAGTCGCTTCTTGACCGCTTGCGCCTTGGTTACGGTTCAGTACCACATCTTCAACAGCTTCTTTCAGCTCAGCATCGATATCATCATAAATCGCAAGCTGACCTGCGTTGACGATCCCCATGGTTAAGCCTTGTTGAATGCCGTGATACAAGAACACCGCATGGATCGCTTCACGAACAGGTTCATTACCACGGAATGAGAACGATACGTTTGAGATCCCGCCAGACACCATGGCATTTGGCAGGTTTTGTTTAATCCAACCGGTTGCTTCAATGAAGTCCACACCGTAGTTGTTGTGTTCTTCAATACCTGTTGCGACCGCAAACACGTTCGGGTCAAAAATAATATCTTCAGATGGGAAACCCACTTCGTTGACTAAGACATCATAAGAACGCTTACAGATTTCTTTTTTACGTTCAGCTGTATCCGCCTGACCATTTTCATCAAACGCCATGACAATGACTGCCGCACCGTACTGACGGCAGAGGCGAGCACGTTCTACAAACTCGTCATAACCTTCTTTTAAGGAAATCGAGTTTACAACCGCTTTACCTTGGACGCATTTCAAACCTGCTTCAATGATCTCCCATTTAGAAGAGTCAAGCATGATTGGCACACGTGAAATATCAGGCTCAGACGCGATCAGATTCAGGAAATGCACCATCGCTTCTTGCGAATCCAGCATCCCTTCATCCATGTTGATGTCGATGATTTGCGCACCGGCTTCAACTTGTTGACGTGCCACATCTAAAGCTTCGGTGAAGTTACCTTCTTTAATTAAACGAAGGAATTTTTTAGAACCTGTCACGTTGGTACGTTCACCGACGTTGACGAATAATGAATCTTTGGTGATGTTGAATGGCTCTAAACCACTCAAACGACATGCAGGTTCAATTTCAGGGATTTGACGCGGCGCAATACCTTCAACTGCTTGCGCAATCGCACGAATATGATCAGGCGTCGTACCACAACAACCACCGGTGATGTTGATCAAACCACTTTCAGCGAATTCTTTAATAAATGCTGCAGTTTCTTCAGGGGTTTCATCATAACCACCAAACGCATTTGGTAAGCCTGCGTTTGGATGCGCTGAAACAAAAGTATCCGCAACGTCAGACACGGTTTTGACGTGTGGACGCATCGCATCTGCACCCAGTGCACAGTTAAAGCCAATCGATAAAGGCTCTGCATGGCGCATTGAGTTCCAGAATGCTTCTGCGGTTTGACCTGTGAGTGTACGCCCAGATGCATCGGTAATGGTGCCCGAAATCATAATTGGCAGTTCGTAACCAATTTCTTTAAACACTTCTTTCACTGCAAAGATCGCAGCTTTGGCATTTAGGGTATCGAAGACCGTTTCAATCAAGATGATATCTGCACCACCTTCAATCAATGCCTTAGTCGCTTCAATGTAGTTAACTTTTAACTCATCAAAGGTGATGTTACGGAATGCCGGATCATTTACATTTGGTGAAATTGAAGTGGTACGTGACGTTGGTCCTAATACGCCCGCGACAAAACGTGGCTTTTCAGGTGTTGAGTATTTTTTACATGCTTCTTTGGCAATTCGAGCTGCTTCACGGTTAATCTCAGGAACCAAATCTTCCATATGGTAGTCAGACATTGAAACACGTGTTCCATTGAACGAATTAGTTTCAATAATATCTGCACCAGCTTCAAGATAAGCTTCATGAATGCCTTGAATAATCTGTGGCTGAGTTAGAACCAATAAGTCGTTATTACCCTTAAGGTCGTAGGCCCAATCCTCAAAACGTTCACCACGGTAATCAGCTTCTTCCAATTTGTGGCGTTGGATCATGGTACCCATTGCACCATCAATAATCAGGATACGTTTGGCAAGAAGCGCTTTTAAGGTGGCGAGGGTAGACATCAAATGACTCTCACAAAAATCTGCACAAATAATGGTGCAATATTTTAGCAGAGTTACGTCCACTTTTCTGATAAATAAAAATTTATGAACCTATTCCCAAAAAATTAAGGGTGAATTTCATCCATCGACTACGATGATCAACCTATCAAAACTGAAACTGTCTATATTTCATCATGTTGTCATAATCTAATGTAATAATAACTGCCGTTGTAACAAATGTGACAGTGATGTCATCTTTATTTCATCTATTTAATTACCGATTGAAATAAAGATTAAAGGCGAGGTTTTTGTATTAACTATCTGATTGTTATTGTTAAATTTTGAATATTATTAGTTTTTAAAGTTTAATTTTCTTAAATAAGTGTCATTTGGATGACTTATATGACAGCTCTTTGTCATATAATTGTAATAATTAAATTGAACAATAGAGGGGATATTTATCCTCTTTCTCTGCTTGCATGAATTCTAATCAAACTCCAGTTTCAGATTCAGCACAATCGTCAACGCCTATGCAGTCGACGAATGTTCACGTGCCAACGCCGAAATTCTTTATGCCAGTGTTCCTTACACTGATTGTTTCAACCTTGATTTACATTGGTTTTCAGTTGGCTGCTGATTTATCTCATGTGCCTGCTTTAAATCTTTATGCTGTGATCATGTTGGCCACGGCATTGTTTATCGCATTGGGTTTCGAGTTCGTTAACGGTTTCCATGACACGGCCAATGCTGTGGCAACGGTCATTTATACCAACGCTTTATCTGCACCTGTCGCTGTAATGTGGGCAGGCTTCTGTAACTTCCTTGGCGTAATGGTCGCAAGTGGTGCAGTTGCCTACGGTATTATCGCGCTATTGCCTGTTGAATTGATTATGAACGTCGGTTCAGGTGCTGGTTTTGCCATGGTCTTTGCCATGTTGATTGCCGCAATCGTATGGAACTTAGGAACTTGGTTCCTCGGTATCCCTGCTTCTAGCTCTCATACACTGATCGGTTCGATTTTAGGTGTGGGCATCATGAACTACATCTTAAACGCAGGTAATGGTGCGTCAGGTGTAGACATGGAACAGGTGATGAAAGTGGGTAAAGCACTTTTATTTTCACCATTAATCGGTTTTGCATTTGCGGCTGTATTGTTCTTATTGGTTAAAAAAATCTTTAAGAAACAAGTGGAATTATTCCAACCACCAGAAGGGAATAAACCGCCGCCGCCGCTTATTCGTGCCATTTTGATTTTCACGTGTACCGGTGTAAGTTTTGCACACGGCTCAAATGATGGTCAAAAAGGTATGGGTCTGATTATGTTGATTCTGATCGGGATCGTGCCATTGGCATACTCTTTAAACAAGAGTCTAGATCAACAACATATCCAAACGTTTGGTCAGTTATCTGCTCAAACTGCTGATTTGATTTATCCAAATCACCAAGATATTCCAGATGAAAAAGCGCGTGAAATTATCACGTCATATATCCAAACCAAAGAAATCACGCCTGAAGTTGTGCCAGCTTTGGCAAGTTTAACGGATCATTTAGGTGAAAAAGTAGGAAGCTACACATCCATTAAAGATGTTCCTGAAGATCAAGTGGCTGAATTCCGTAATGATATGTACCTCAGCACGACTGCATTCAAGCGTTTAGATAAAGCAGAAGCTTTACCTGCCATGACTGAAGCGCAAGAAAAAACAGTGGACAACTACCGTGATAACTTAGATTCATTCCTTCAATACATTCCAACATGGGTGAAAGTTGCGACTGCATTGGCATTAGGTCTAGGGACGATGGTAGGCTGGAAACGTATTGTTGTTACCGTTGGTGAGCGTATTGGTAAACAACACATGACTTATGGTCAGGGGATGTCTGCAGAGTTAGTTGCAATGTCAACGATTGCTGCTGCTGATGGCTTTGGTATGCCAGTGTCAACAACACACGTTTTAAACTCTGCTGTAGCAGGTACGATGGTTGCGAATAAGTCGGGCTTAAACTTCCAAATGGTTCGCACAATCTTATCAGCGTGGATTTTCACACTGCCAGCAACAATCTGTTTATCAGGTGGTTTATTCTGGTTGTTCCTTCAGTTCACCTGATTGAATTCAATACTTAAAGACTAAAAAAGCGCTGAACAATCAGCGCTTTTTTTATGATCAATTGTTTATGACGCTTATTTTTGGAATTTAGACCAAAGTTTTTTCAAGGGGAGTTTTTCTTCAGCAAAACCATATAATGCGGCAAATGGTAGGGCGGTGCGTGCGAGATATGCTACACGCCATAATCCACCATGATTAGCACCATGCATGATTAAGTCTAATGGATGATTGAGGGCGATGTCAGGATTGGCAACAGACTGTGGGTTTCTCAAATCATGAATCCACAACGCAGCCATAATCGCATTGGTCGTCGCGGGTTCAAATGCTTCAACATCAAACAAATTGGCACCATTGAAAGCAGCTTTTAATAATGGGTTTTTGGTTACCGAATGTGTAGTGGTCGATGGAGCAATATTAATGCTGACACGTTGACCTTGTGACCGTGCTAACGTAGCGCGCCATTGTTGAATCCTTTTCGCCAACGCATAATTTGGACCTTGTTCTACCACAAGACAGTCGCAGATCCCATACTGTTTATCATGACATTGGAATAAGCGTTCTTCATTTTGTTTGAAAAAATAGTCACGAGAGACAGTTGAAATACTCTTGGACAGAATATTTTCAAGTTTAGAGCGTGATTTAAACTTATCTAATCCACCTTGAATAACTTCCTGTGGTACAGCGTAGACGTCAGTGGGCGTACACATATACATTAAACTGGTATTGGATTTTTGTTGGCTGACATGTTGCATAATGTTGTCCATCGCCATAGAAACACGAACGTGCTTTTCGCCATCTAAATACGCAATCGCGGCAAGATCTAAGTCTTGATCAAACTGGGTGAGCCAATGTGCAATCTCAGGGGTATCTGTTAATAAGTTAACGCCTAAACGCTCTGCAGCTTCACGTATAGATGCAGATGAATCTATTGATTCGACACTTGGAGCGTATAAGGTCGCATTGCCTTGCAGAACAGTATTCAAAATCTTTGTCCATACTCGCTCATGATTTAAATCAAGCGCCACGATATTGGCTTTCCATTTCGCCAGCCAAGGTAAAGGTCCAGCTTCAGAAGCTGCACCAAACAGCACCATTGTTCGATCCGAAAGGTCAAACCACTCTGGATGCTGCACACACGCTTGTAGTGCCTGTGCATGTGATGCTTCTATAATACCTCGGTCTAACCAGAGTTGAATTTGGTCGAGTAGGGCTTGACCTTCTAAATTTTTACCCTGATAAGGTACAAACCATTGCGGCTCAGCAGTAGAGTTTCCTTGAAGTGTGTAGGTATTTAAATCTTTTGATTTAAGATTCATCACTTCATTCAATGCGTGTGTATGTTGATCACGTTGAAAACTAAACTCTTCATAAGCTTGTTGAAGTCCATCTTGAGCGATGCGCAGCGCAGCTTCAGGTGATGAGAGCCCACATTCTACCAACCGTTTAAAATGAATCGGATAGGATTTGCGCCAATTCTTTTCATTGATAACTGCATCAGCGTATTCTGGCTGAATCTGTTGTAATGCCGCACTGACGATGCGTTGGCCTGATTTTGAACTGCTGGGTTTAGAGGACGTGTTAGAGGAAAATTGTAAACCATCAGGTTGATTAGACATGCAAAAAATCTCAAAAAAAAATGAATAAATTCGCGGATGCCTACATTATCCTGACAAAATTAATGATCTAGGTGGCATTAATTACCAGATATTGATTGAATTATTACGAGATATTTCTAAAAAAAGGAAGCCGAAGACTTCCTTTATAAATAAAATCAATTATTTAGTATTTTTTATACCATTGATCAATTCTTCTAACATAAATGCAGTGTTATCTAAGCCAGCGCCCGTTAAATACCAGGCATCGGCATCAACAAAGATGACACGATTCTCTTTGACTGCCTGACTATTCTTGAGTAATGGATGTGATTGAATATGTTGTTTCGCAGCATAGTTTTGCGTGTTTACAGCACCACGGTCTAACACAATGATGAAATCAGGATTTTGTTTTATTGCTTGTACTAGACGCTCTAAATTGCGTTGCGCGGCAGCAAGAGCTTCTGGTGAGTTTGGAGCAGGTCGAGCACTTGAGGCTTGAGGTGCTGCAGGCGGCACCACTGACTTTAAGCCAGAAATATCATAGGTAAATCCAAATCTTTCATTCTTTGCATGCGGTATAAAATTATCACCCATGGCAAAAAGCATCAGGCCGGATTTGCCTTTAGTGAGTTGTTTAAGTTGTGCTTGAAGGGCATAGACATGATCTAATTTAGATTGTGCGAGTTGTTCCTTATTAAACATTTTTGCTAAAAAAAGTGTGCGATTTTTCAGGTCTTGATTGAAGTTTTGAGTATCAGGCCAGAGGTTGATTGCAGGTGCAATTTTTATGACCTCATTTAATTTTGCAGCAGAACGCCCGCCGACAATGATGAGATCTGGCTTTTGTTCTTT
This sequence comes from Acinetobacter sp. Ver3, assembly GCF_000632455.1. GTDB lineage: Bacteria > Pseudomonadota > Gammaproteobacteria > Pseudomonadales > Moraxellaceae > Acinetobacter. The sequence goes on along the minus strand of NZ_JFYL01000068.1, from coordinate 4,449 downwards.
TAATAAGGTTTGGTTGGGTTCAAATAAAGATCCAGCTTTTACATATTGTTTGTCATTAAATTTTTTCAAAGCACCACCAAAAGTAGTTTCGGGTACGATTGATGCTTGAATACCTAAAGCATTCAGTGTATCCAACGCGGATAGTTCGTAAACAGCCAGCTTCTGTGGCGTATTTTGAAGTTGAATAGTTTGATCTTGATAAGTGAATTGAACAGGTTGAGCATATGAAACAAAGGCGCTGAATGAAAGAATGAGTGCCAATGTAAGTTTAATGTAAGTCATATCAATACCTCGAGGTTTGATAAAAGCTTAACATGAATATATAAATGATAATCATTATCATTGTTGAATTTGTGTTTTTATCTTCTTACTAGTATCTACTTTGAATTGAAGGGTATTTGTGCGGAGTGTTTTAAGCCCCCGCAATGATCAAAGAATTAGAGCGGTAGTTGAAGCAACTTGCTGAAGAAATGTGGAATAATTTGAGGTTCAATCAATATCGTAACCACGACACCGTAGGCTGCACCCCATAAATGTGCACTGTGGTTGATGTTACTGTTTCCACGTTTACCTGACCAAATACTATAAGCAACATAAAGCACGGCAAAAATAATGGCTGGAACTGGAATAAAGAAGACAAATATCAGTTTCCATGGTTGAAATAAAATATAAGCAAACAAGACTGCTGATACTGCTCCAGAGGCACCTAGACTTGCCCAGCGGTGATCATTTTTATGTTTTAAATAGCTTGGAATAATTGCCGCGATTAAACCGCCTAAATAGAACAGAACAAATCCGAGTTCATATAAGTATTGTCGATAAAAACTCTCAATTACACTTCCAAAGAAAAAGAGTGTGATCATATTGAACAGTAGATGTGTTCCATCTGCATGTATAAAACCATGCGTGATAAATCGATCGTATTGACCTTTCTGCATGGCTGGAGGCCAAAAAATCAAACGATTCATAATATTTTGATTGGAAAATGCAACCAGTGAAATGGCAACCGTAATTAAAACGATGGTGACAGTATGATTAAAAGGTAAATCAAGCATATGGATAAGATTGAATAAATTGCTTTAATTCTATTCATCATGCCATTTTTTTAAATTTAATTGTTATTAATATAATAATTCTGACAAATTTAGTTGAATTTTAAATATTATCCCCGATCTTCAGTTAAAATAGAGTCTTCAGCTTGAGGAAAAATTGTTATGTCGACTGAGAACACCAGCACTGCAGTTGCTGAAGAAATTCCAAATTTATTAATTACACCAACTGCGCAAGAGTATTTGTTTGAACTTTTAGAGAAGCAAAATACTCCTGGTATCGCGGTACGTGTTTTCGTAGAACATCCGGGTACACCACGTGCTGAATGCTGCATGGCGTATAGTGCACCAGATGAAGTCGTTCCAACCGACTATAAACAAGAATATCCAAAATTTGCTGCATATATTGATACACCATCAATCCCATACTTATTGGATGCAGTGATTGATTACAACAAAGATCGCTTTGGTGGTCAGTTGACTTTCCGTGCACCTAACTCGAAAGTGCCACGTGTAGGTCCAGATGCATCGATTGAAGAACGTATAACCTATGTATTACAGTCAGAAATTAACCCTGGTTTAGCAGGGCATGGTGGAAACTGTGCATTGGTTGAAGTGGTTGAAGATGCTGAGCATGGTTTAACAGCGGTCTTGAAATTTGGTGGTGGCTGTCAAGGGTGTTCAGCAATTGATGTGACACTTAAACAAGGTGTTGAAGTTACGCTAAAACAGCATATCCCAGAGTTACAACGTGTTGTGGACCAGACAGACCACAGTCAATCTGAAGGCGCTTATATGAAATAAGTTGCCTTTAAATTTACAAATGTTGATTTGAAAAGCTCCCATTAAAAGGGGGCTTTTTTTTATGAAAACTGAACAAAATGAGTAATATCAATAAAATTGAAATGTAAAAACAAAACTATAAATGATAATGGTTATCATAATCTATTGCAAAGTGATTATCATTTGTTACAATGCGACACAATTCGAACAAGATCTCTCCACACATTCTTTGGTAATTACACAATGCAAAAGACATTTTTAAAATCTAAGTTAGCGTTTGCTGTCTTAACCACCATGTCGGTTTCAAGTTTTGCACAAGAGCAAATTGGTCAAGATACTAATGCAAAACAAGATACAACTAAGTTAAAAACAATTGTCGTAACTTCAGCGAGTGGTTATGAGCAAAATATAGCGGATGCTGCTGCTACGATTTCAGTGATTACTGCCGAAGAATTAGAAAAAAAATCTTATAGTGATGTAACTGATGCATTGAAAAATGTTCCAGGTGTATTTGTACAAGGCGGTGGAACGAACCAGACGATCTCCATTCGGGGTATGGGATCAGCTTATACCCTATTTTTAGTAGATGGACGTCCAATGAATGATGGTAGTCTTTTAACAACAAATGGGGGGGTTCAAGGAGCATCAGTAAACTTCTTACCGCCAATAGAATCGATTGAACGTATTGAAGTGATTCGAGGCCCGTCATCCTCTCTATATGGTTCTGATGCAATGGGTGGTGTAATTAACATCATTACTAAAAAGCATCAAGATCGTTTGACTGCAAGTATTCGAACAGAATATATCAAAGCTGGTAAATCGAATGACGTTAACAACGACGCAACCAATACCAGCTTGTATGTCAATGCACCATTAATTGATAAGCTTCTTTCGGTTCAAGTTACAGCTGGTCTTCAAACGATTGAAGAAAGTTCATTACAAAAAAATACAGCCGAAACAGGTGAGAGTGAACCAGATTTTCAAAAAACAAATCTAGGTACAAAGTTTGTTTTTACACCAGATGAAAAAAACACACTCACTGCTGAATATGTAAGAACTCAACAAGAGCGTACACACAACCCAGGTAAAAGTTATACCCAGTATGTTTCAGTAACGGGTCCTAAAGTTGATATTGATGGTAAAGATTTCGTTCTATCTAATGGAAATTATTATCCAGCATATAATACGAATAATCGTAATGATGATGGTGAGCTAATCTATCGTTCAGATGTCGTACCGAATACAGGGACTTACTCAGAATTAGAAAAAAATAATTTTAGCCTTACTCATGATGGTGAGTACGACAATCTAAAACTCACTTCTTACTTGCAATATGATAAAGATAAAAATAATGCAATTACAGGGCGTACTGTGGGTAAAGTTCAAAATCCAGGGGGGATTTTATTTGAGACTATCACAGCCAATACACAAGGAACGTACTTTTTCGAAGATCATAGTCTGACCATTGGCGGGCGATATTTAAAAGAAAATCTTGAGGATGGTACAAGTAACCAAAATGCAGCGATGGCTGGTAAAGTCACTAAAATGGATCGATATCAATGGTCAATTTTTGCAGAAGATACTTGGAATGTCAGTGATAAGTTAGCACTAACCTTAAGTGGTCGTTTCGATGAAAATGAGTTTTTTGGTGATAATTTCAGTCCAAAGGCATATGCAGTTTATAAAGCAACAGACAACGTGACTTTAAAAGGAGGTGTAATTTCAGGCTATAAAGCGCCGAGCTTACGTAATTCTTCTCCAGATTACATGCTGAACTCAATGGGCGGGGCAATTATGCCAAACCCAAATTTAAAGCCAGAAACCAGTTTAACGTATGAAACAGGTTTTGCATTCACTCATCCTGAATTGGGTTTATCTGCAAGTCTTATGGTCTATCAAACTGACTTTAACGATAAAATTACTCGATCTGGTCGTTTAGATGGTAGTCGACTTCCCCCAAAAAATGACGGTGAGCCGCCTTACACTCAATCTGAAATTAATGATTTCGTTGATAGCAGTGCTTTCTATCAGTCCAACCCTAATCTGCCATATAACGCAAATGGTTATACACTCAACTATAACATTGATAAAGCCGAAATTAGAGGGCTTGAACTGACCACAGATTACAACATCACAGATTACTTAAAATATAGACACTCTTATACATTCACAGATAGTGAGCAAAAATCTGGACAGTATGAAGGTAAACCATTGAATAATTTGCCTAAACATATGTTTAATGCAGGCTTAGATTGGGACTTTAATGATCAATTGTATTTATGGACTCAATTGAATTATCGTGGCAAAACAGTGGGTGATACCGATGGAGATAAAACACCAGCTTATACATTTGTAGATGTTGGAGCTGTGTATAAGTATAGTGACCGATTCCAGCTATCTACTGGTGTATATAATGTTGCAAACAAAAATGTACTGAAAGATGGAAATGATTGGGTGCTTGATGGCCGACGTTACAGCTTTGCCTTGAATTATAAGTTTTAATGTCTTGTGCTTGGAGTGAGAGCGAGAATCTCACTCCAAGCTTTGAATAGTCGAGTTTAGAAGGAAAATAATGAAGCGCGTCGATGGCTATGTGGTTGACACCATCTATCCTATG
>NZ_JFYL01000067.1 GCF_000632455.1 Acinetobacter sp. Ver3 | reverse complement strand
GCCTCTATAACCACCTTCTGGTGAGATAGATATTCAGAACACAATCCGACGAATGGAGTTGTTTTTTTCCACTGCTGTTTTACCATCTTGATTATGTTACACAATCAAGATGAACAAGTAAAATGGATGAATTTCAGCATGGTGGTGCCCGTGAAGGTGCTGGTCGCAAACCAGTTCATGAAGGCCCAACCAAAGTGATCCGGGTTCCCGAAGCCCGTGTACTGGAGATCAGGCAGTATCTGGATCAGATAAAAAAACCAGCCCGCAATGATGTTGCTTCGATTACTCCGGTTGAAGCCAGAACACATTATGAGATTCCGGTTGCCTTGCAAAAGGTGGCTGCAGGTTTCCCTTCCCCAGCCCAAGACTATATCGACAAGACCCTGGATCTGAACGAGTTCCTGATCCAGAACCAGCAGGCTACCTTTATCGTTGAGGTGGAATCGCTTTCCATGCGCGATGCCGGGATTGATCTGAAGGACAAGCTGATCGTGGACCGCAGTATTGAGCCCAAGCATGGTGATATTGTTCTGGCCCTGATCGACAATGATTTCACCATCAAACGACTGATGATTGAAGGCGACAAACGCTGGTTACAGGCGGAAAACCCGGATTATGCGGATATCCATTTGAAAGACGGTCAGACCCTGCTGATCTGGGGTGTAGTCACCAGTGTCATCAAGAAGTTCAGATGAACAGCCCCGAGCGGATTTATACCCTGATCGACATCAACAACTGTTATGTCAGTTGTGAACGGGTGTTTAATCCCAGCCTGAATCACCGTCCAGTGATTGTGCTGAGCAATAATGATGGTTGTGCAGTGGCCCGCAGTAATGAGGCCAAAGCCCTGGGCATCAAGATGGGCATCCATTCGGTACTGGATCTGGCCATGCAGGATGCGCATCGCATGGGAAGTTTGTTTTCAGTGCTGATGCAGCGCACGGTGCTGGAATTACAGGGCATCTCCTGTTTGCAACTGGAGGATGCTCCTGCACCCAAGCAGCAGATTGTGGCTAGCCGCTCCTTTGGAGAACGGATTACTGAGCTGGATGATCTGAAAGAAGCCATGGGTAAGTATGTGCAAGATGCAGTCATGCGCTTGCGTGCGGATGCCTCGCTGTGTGGCTGTATCATTGCTTTTGTGCAATCCAATCCCTTTGATCAAAACACAGCGTATTACAGCAAATCGTTGGCCTTTGAATTCCCGGAACCCACGGACTGTGTACTTGATCTGATTCATGCTGCGATGCAGTTACTGCAAGGCATCTATAAGCCAGAGGTAAAGTATAAAAAATGTGGGGTGATTCTGACCGGTCTGGTCAGCAAGACCCGCTATGTGCCTGATCTGCTTACAGACCATCGCCAGCGTGAAAGCAACGAACAGCTGATGCAGGCTTTAGAAGCCGTGCAAGCCAGATATGGCAAGACTAAACTGGCAGTGGGATCGTGTTATTTACCACAGCGGAAATGGTCGATGAACCGGACACATCTGACCCAGAACTATTTCAGCTGGCAGGGATTATTGAAAATTACCCATTAAGCCAACACCCCTTTTTAGGTTAAACAGGTGACAATTAACAACCGGACATCTATCCAGCCCCCCTATTGCGGACGGATCGCTGCTGGGAAGATACTCATATCGCTATGGTAAAACATTGAGCTCATCATATTGCAAGCAACTCAGGAGGCTTAAATCGCATGGCTAAAACAACAAAGGACGAAATCCCTGTAGAAGAATCAGCTCAAGCCAGTGAAGTTTCTGACAAAGTAACGGAAGCTAGAGCGTTATTGGGCAAGCAAATGTCCGCAAACCTGATTGCGATCGCAGAACTGACCCATACCCCGATTCCACACATGCAGGTAGATGAACACGGGGTTTTTCACGAGATTCAAAACACTGATAGGTAGACCGGCATGGATTGCAGTAACGGACGGTATTCTCCTGTTCAATCGGTCGAGTGCTCAGATCCGGTTTGATCGTTATCGTTAAGTCCATATTTTTGTACCTAACACATGGTTTTATACAGTTAAGTACAGGAATACGTACTGAACAGACAAAGCGTTTTTATGGTCCTTAGGCTTTTTTTCTATTCCTTAAAGGTGTCATTGAGCGCCTGCTGAACCGCCTCAATCCTTGATTTGCAGGCTTTGTAGGCGGTCATGGATTCTTCAACGATCGCCATCAGGTTATCAATATCCGGTTCTTCCTGCGATTCCAGCAGTTCGGCATTCTTCTTCAGAATCTCGTAGCCCTGTTTGAAACTGAGTTCTTCATTGTTCATGTGTATTTACCTGTGTCACGGTGGCATCAATCATGCCATCCTGGAGTTCGATCTGGAGTTGCTGGCCAGTGATTTGTTGCACTGAGCGGATGGCTTTGCCCTGACTGCGGACAATCGCATAGCCTTTAGCCATCACGTTTCGTGGGTTCTGTAGCAAGGTTTCCCGCATCAGGGATTCGGTCTGCTGTACAGCCTGCCGCAGCTGTTGCTGGGCAAAATACTGGGTATCGCTTTTCAGCAGATCAACGCTACGCTGCGCATCATTGAGCTGGCTTTGTGCCAGGGTTTGGATGGTTTTCAGATACTGGTCATTCTGGCTTTGATAGGCGGTCAGCTGATGCTGGGACAGCAGTTTGATGGTTTGCAGCGCAGTACTGGCTTCATTGACCCGTTCGACAATCAGGTTACGGATCCCGGCGATGACTTTACTTGGGGTATCAAAGGAGCGATGCGCGATTTCATCCAGAATGGTGCGGTCTTTCTCGTGGCCAATGCCCACCCAGATCGGCACTGTTCTTTTACACAACAGTGCAGCCAGATCATAGTCGTTCAGGTACGCCAGATCATTCACTGCTCCACCCCCACGGATGATCACAATTAGGTCGGGAGCGGTCTGGTAATCTTGAGCCCACTGCCTGAGTGCACTGGCCAGAGCCTGCATGATGCTGGTTGGGGCAGTATTGCCCTGGAAGGTGGCTGAATGATAAACGAAGTGGCAGACACCCGCCTGATCCAGGGCATCGGCATCTTTTTTAAAGTCTCCCAGCCCGGCGGCATTTTCCGGGGCGATGACCAGTACGTTCTGCAAATCAAAAGGTGCCGGTAGCTGTTTGTTGTTATTGAGCAGGCCTTCCTGGGTCAGGCGCTGCAGGATCTGCTGATAGCGTTTGGCAATGTCACCTAAGGTGAAGCTGGAGTCGATATCTTCAATATTGACGGAGAAACCATATTGCGGATCAAATTTGGCTTTGACCTTGATCAGGACATTCAAGTCTCTGGACAGTTCAATGCCGCTTTCCCGTTCAAACCTTAACACGATTTTTTGTGCGGTGAATTTCCACAGGGTGCCTTTACAGCTGGCAATCACTTTATGGCTGTCTTCATCTTTCTCTGCCAGTTCCAGATAGTAATGCCCGCCTTTGATGCTGAGATTACGGATCTCGGCTTTGACCCATACCGCTTCATCGAAAGTCAGCTGGATGACTTCCTGTACGGTGGTCAGGTATTCACTGAGACTGAGTTGGGTTTCTGACATGAAAGAAAATACGGAATGCGGTCATTTGATCCTACAAAATAACAGCTTTCATTGGCTTTGTTGCATAAATATGTAAGCATCTGATTTAAATAAATTTAATTTTGGATCAAAAAATAATCAAAAATTTTAAAATCATATAGTTATGAAATCTTTGTGCAACAAAGCCAATTGAATATAAAAAATTTTCATGAGGATCAAGAATCATTATATTAAATTATATAATGTTGTTATTTCTCATGAAAATTAGCACCAAAATATAGGTGACTTTTATTGATTAAAATTTCCAATATGAAGTGACCAAAATACCCTTAAATGATCTAAATTTCTAAAAATTTCACCCCACTAAAAACTACAAATAATAAATTAAATCATATGCTTATAGTTAACATCATTTAATGGTATAAATATCGGTGACCTTGCCAAGGTTGGGGTAATTTATTCTTCAAATGTTTGTCTAAGGGGATTCCTCAAAGAAACGCTATATAAAAGTTTTAATCTCTCAATTGTCATTGGAAGACCATTTTCGGTTTTATGGAGCATGGCGTGACAATTTGGACAGACTGGTCTTAGATCTTCTTTAGGGTCTACTTCATATTGTTCGCCAATCGTGTGCAAAGACTTAAGATGATGTACATGGATGAAATCTTTAGCAAATGAGCCATACATATGTTCAAAGCTCAAGCCACAAACGCAACAACGTGTTCCATAAATTTCTATACATTTAGCCCTTGCTTCAGGGTTACGCTCATATTTATTCACTAAAACCGTTTGCTTAGCTCCTTCTGGAAAGGTTTCATTTTCTAAACCTGCTTCATCGGGATAGTCGGTATTCACACTATCAGTTTTAAACTCATTAAAAATGTGAGTTAAAAAAATGCGGATTGGATCATTTGAAGCTTTATCTCGATCTGTGCGACGGCCTTGAATAGGAGCATCAGGAATTAAGTTTTCCTGTCTGAAATATTCATAAGACAAAGTGGATTTATCCACTTTGTTTAACTTTTCAAAAATAGAGTATCCACCTAGATAACTTTCAATTTTCTTTTTATCCGACCAAAATACTTTCTGTGCTACTGGGTATTCTGAGTTTTCCGCATGCCCCAGAACTTTGAATTGATACATCACCTTTGAGATGGGGTGGGTCACATATACATGAACAATATCATTGATTTGTAACCCTTTACCTTCACTAGTGGCTGAATTCTTCCAATAAATCTGCGGCAAAGCATCATAAGCTGCTTCTAAATCAAACTCAGCATAATTCACGGTTACTAGCCAATTTGCCATAACTTCCCCCCTACACAAACATCTGCTGCAACAAGCCTTTTTTCCAAGTTTTAGCCTGTTCTATTTGCTGTGCGACCACTTCAATTTTTTGGTCAATGGCAGAGAGGAAATTGGCGATTTTGGTTTGTTCGTCAAGACATGGATTAATAACAGGAACTTTCTTTAGATTATCTAAATTTAATTTTGGTTGGGCTGTGCCAGAGTTAAACTTTTCATAATTTAAACTTTCTAGGTATGCTGCTAAAAAAACATTACTGCCATTTTTTGATTGAAAAATATGAGCATGATTATTAACCCAAAATTGGCCTTCAACAATAAAAGCTAGTGGCGAAGATCGAGTAATAATATTTGCGCCATCCTCACCAATGAGAATATATTGACCATCAAAAATATAATCATCAATATGATCAATTACGCCTGATGCACCATAATATCGATATTTTCCCTGACGTTTCTGTCTATCTGACTCACTAAGAGGTACACGTTTACCATTTTGAAAGTTCACTACTTTTCCTAATGTTGTTTCCTCCCACTCCCCAAACTCACTTCCATCATCCGCTTTAAAACGAATCTGCTGACTAAACAGCTTTTGCATCATGCCTTGTTTATATTGGCTCAGCAGCTCATGTTTTTGCGTGAGTTGGCTGATCTTTTCATCCACGTTCGATAGAAAAGAGGCGATTTTGGTTTGTTCTGCTTTTGCAGGAGTCATCAAACTTACATCACATAAAATTTTCTGAGAAATGTTTGTCTGCGATTTTGCTAATCCTGAAGTTTTAGATTGAAGCTGATTTTGACATTTTACAGATGACAGGCTAATTCCTAAAAATTCAGGATTATTCTCATTATTTGCTTTCAATCTAATTAACTTATCGGAAATCATTAATTTCGAGCGTACATTATGTGGAACGACTGCCACTACACCTACACGTTCAGTTGGGCCAGCTCGAGTAACCAAAATATCGTTAGGCTTTACCTCAATCTCAAATCTAGCTTCTAAATTAGATGGAAGTTTTTTATTAAAATTAGCCTTAAAGCCATCCCAATCTACTGATGTGGTTTTTAAAACAGCCCACTCATTCTCATCAGCAGGATAACTTTCGCATTGAGGACTCCAACCTGAATCAATTGAATCTATACAATCTTTTAATTTTGATTCAGACCAATCCCCATCAAACTCTTTAAATCTTAACTTTGGCGTAGCCATTACTTCACCTCCGCAAACGGTGAAGCAATGGCTAGCTCTTTGCAGAAATCAGCAATGATGGCATCAGTCTTTTGGCTGTCGTGTTCCAAAGCTTGAAGCTGTTTTGCAATCGCATCTAAATCAATCTCGGCTTCCGCTTCAAAAGTATCCACATAACGCGGAATATTCAGGTTGTAATCATTATCTTTGACTTCTTGCAAAGTCGCCACATGCGCATATTTTTCAATATTTTCACGCTTTTCAAATGCCGCAACAATCTTATCCAAATGCTCAGGCAATAACTTGTTTTGGTTCTTCTGCTTTTCAAAATCATTGCTGGCATCAATAAACAGAATATTACCGCTCTGCTCACGGTTTTTCTTCAACACCAAAATACAGGTCGGAATTGAAGTGCCATAGAAAATATTGGCGGGTAAACCAATAATGGCATCCACCACGTTCATCTGCTCAATCAAATACTGACGAATCACGCCCTCACTCGAACCACGGAACAATACGCCATGCGGTAACACCACCGCCATGGTGCCGTTGACATCCAGTTGATACAGCATGTGCTGCACAAAAGCCATATCGGCTTTGGAGCTTGGCGCCAGTTTGCCATACGCAGCAAAGCGCTCATCTTGTAAAAATAACGGATCGGCAGACCATTTTGCAGAAAATGGCGGATTCGCCACCACCGCATCAAACTTTTTATCTAAATGCTGCGGACGGGTTAAAGTGTTTTCCTGCTTGATGTCGAACTTGGCAAAATGAACGTCATGCAGAATCATGTTCATGCGTGCCAAGTTGTAGGTGGTACGGTTCATTTCCTGACCATAAATCATGTCGACATCTTTAACTTCACGTTTTACCCGTAGTAACAACGAACCCGAACCGCAAGTCGGATCATAGACTGAACGTAAACGGTCTTTGCCTTGGGTAACAATCTTCGCCAGTAAAGTCGATACCGTTTGCGGGGTATAGAATTCCCCCGCTTTTTTGCCCGCGCCTGAGGCAAACTCACCAATCAGGTATTCGTAAGCATCCCCCAGTACATCGGCTTCGGTATTGGAAATATCAAAATCAATATCATCTAAATGACTCAGGACTTTCGCCACCAGTGCATTACGGTCACTAGCATTATTGCCGAGCTTGGTCGAGTTTAGATCCAAATCTTCAAACAGGTTGGCAAAGTCATCGGCAGAGTCGGTGCCTAACGTGCTTTGTTCAATCGACTTTAAGGTCGCAGTTAAATCATCCAAAATGAATTCGCCCTGACGACCACGCTCGGCTAAGGTATGGAATAGCTGTTTTGGTGTGAGCGCATAACCCACTTCGGCAATGGCATTCTTTTTAATTTCTTCGATGTATGGCACATGCTCAGGATTATTTTCATCTAACTCTAAAAAGCTAAGATCTTCACCATCGAGCAATTCATTGGCAAAGTTCACCGATTTTTCTGATAAATATTTAAAGAAAATAAAACCCAGAATGTAATCACGGAATTCATCGGCACCCATGGTACCGCGCAAAGTATTGGCAATATTCCAAAGTTGTTTTTGTAATTGTTGCAGTTGTACTTGGGTCATTGTTATGGAAGTCCAAATAAGTAAATCATTAATCAAATGATTTTACCTAAAATTCTAAATCATACAGCAGTAAAAAGGTGGAAAAGGACATTATTTGTCGTGCTCAAGCCAAGTGATCTGTCAACTCAAGCTCCAAACAGGTGAATATTCTAAATTTTGTAGCAGCATATTGCGAGAATGAAGGCCTCCAGTTAAAAGTCTGTAAGGGCTGAAAGCTCTAATTCAGCTGTCTATAGAATACTATCTTGCTGAATATTCAATTTGTTCTTGAAAATATTGGTCTTTGGATAACAGAATCTCTGCAAAGAATAACCGTCTCAAAAGACACCAGATATAGGATGAACCAATATATGTTTATCTTTGCCCCCCAACCAGACTAAATACTCATGCTCAATCGCCTGCTGATAGGCCCAGTCTGCAACCCGATGTGAACGCCGCAGATCGGTCAAAAAACCGAGTTGCGAAATCTCCCGACTAATCGCCTGATCATGCAGATGATTACGTTCTCTCCATTGGTCTAGGAATTGCTCGGACGCTAGATAATTACTTTTCTGTGAATTACATTTATCATCTGCCAGGACAAAATTATGTCCGGTATCGGCAGGATATAGAGACCAGGGAATAAAATGATCCACGGCATATTTTGAGTTTTTCAGGCTTTTGCCACAGTAAAAACACTGGCATTGCTGTAAGTCGATTAAGAAGTCCGCGACCTGCCCCAATTGATTACGACTTGGAGCAAACATGAATTCATCTAGGTCAGGCAAGCCATCAAGTACAACTAGGTTCTGCTTGTTCAGTCGGACAAAATCAATCCAGCGCTTTTGGCACAGCTCTTCAATAATTTCACTGAATTGTCTTAAGCAATACATCACCTTGGGCAACAGCTTAAGTGACTGTTTGCAATCCTGCAGATGATAGAGAAACTCTACGGTTTGACCATTCAGATTCTGTAAATATACTACCGGCATTTGCTTAACCGTTGTCGCAACTGTTCGCTTCAGCCTGTTCCAGTAAAGTACATCCTTTCTCAACGCGGCCAAGGTCTTGAATTGTTGCTGTGCATTCTGAATTTCACTGATGATCTTTGCCTGCTTACCAGTGCTTTGATGAATAGTAAAAGGCTCATACTGGTTAAACTGAAACGGCAGAGACTGTTTCCAGTACAGGTCAATAAACTTTTCCGCAATATCCTGATAGTCCAAATGCAAGGCAGCACCGGTATCTTGACCCTGTTCAATCGCCAGACGCGTGATACTTATCAGCAAAGCAAACTTATATGTCGAAGTAAAAGTCCCTGACTGCAATATCTGCTGAATATGCTTCAAGAATTTCAGCTGTTCTTGAGGTGTTGGTATTTCAGCTGTACTAAATAACATGGCTAAGCCTGCATTTTTCTAATCAGGATATTTAACCACTCTTCTGTACGGTCTGGACGTTTATCTACTGTAATCCATTGCTGTAAAAGTAAAGCCTGGTCGATTTGTTTGAGTAAGTAATGAGCTTGCTGCTCATTTAGATCAGTAAAGCTACGCCCCTCTTTCTCACGATCTGTATTTCCATATTTAAAAGACATATAACACACACCATTTGGCTTTAATGCTTTAAATATGCGCGCCAGCACTTCAGTCAGGCGATCTCTTTCACAGTGTAAAAGAGAAGCACAGGCCCAAATCCCATCATACTTAGCTACTTCATTCAGCTCATAAAAACTTTGCTGACGTACCTCGATGCCTGTCAGCTCTCTCGCCTTTTCAACCAACTCGGTAGAATAATCAATTGCCTCAACTTGATAGCCTTTTTTCTTAAATGCCAAAGTGTCCCGACCCGAACCACAGCCCAAATCCAGGATCAATGCCTGTTCCGGCAAATATCTTAGAAATGGTGCGTAAAGACTTTCCATCTCAACCTGATAGGTATTTTCAAAAAATGCTTGAGCATGTTGATTGTAATAATTTGATGTTTGATTCATTGTCTAAAAACCAATATCTTATGTTAAAGAACATACTGATATTTCACTAGATAAGTCAAATGATCAGTCCTATGAATGAATCAAACTCTTATTTCACTGTATCCGGACAACTCAGATAGAAACCAAACTGGTTCTTGTAAATGGAAAAAATATGGGCTTCAGATTTCGCAAGAGTATTAAAATATTACCTGGATTAAAAATCAATCTGACGCATAAAGGCATCAGCAGTGCAAGCATTGGCAAACCTGGTGCTTCTTTAAATATTGGCAAAAAAGGCACCCGAACCAGCGTTGGTATTCCAGGCACAGGCCTATCCTATTCCAAGCACCACCCCTATAAGAACAGAGCTGGCAACCAAGAGAATCCTACTCAAGAACAACAACCACTCTATACATCACATACCGAGCAACCCAAATCGAATGTCTGGATTTGGGTGATTTTTGGATTATTTTGTTTTATTGTCGGGGCAATTATTTTTTAAATTTAGCCATTCTTTGTACTCCATAATATCCACTGCTAGGCAAAATTTAATTCATTCATTACTATGGACGGATGTTAAATACAATAAAGGCTGCCGCTGATGTCTGATAATGACAATACTCTGGATTATGATGAAAATGATTTAATCGACTCTCCCTTATCTCAAGTTTTACAACAGGATAATGAGCAAGTTGAAATTCTCATTTATCGATTACCTGATAGTAAATGGACACTGGAAGTGGTAAACCAAAATGGTACTTCTACGGTATGGGATGAAACATTCCCGTCAGACCAGGAAGCTCTATCTGTCGCTTTAGATGGAATTAAAGCCGCAGGCGGTATTCAAGCCTTTTCCGAAATCAGTGACCTCGAAGCAAAGAAAAATATTTTTCCTGAATCCCTTACTCGCCATTAAAAATGAAGTTGCTGGCGTGGATCTGAATCATTATTTTCTGGATTCTTAGAACCTGTCGCGATGATAGGTTCACTTCACCCCAAACCCATCTAGGGTTGAAGGGTCAAAGTTTTCATCAAACATAAACTCATCTGCTCGCTCTTTTCTTAATGTCGCTAAGGCATAAAAGAAACATTTCTCACATAACTGCAATTCATATCTTTCCCCGTCATGCTTGGAACCATAGCCCCAATGCGCCGATAAAGTTCCAAACTCTAGTTTCGTTGATTGGTTGCATACATCACATAAAACATCAGTAATGACTTCTACCTTTTTCAGTTCTTTGATCTCCATATGCAATTCCTTGTAAATCCAACTTAAACATTCTAAATATTTACTAAAAACATAATTCAATAGGGTTTTAATTACCGCTAAAAAGATTAAAAACACTATATATAGTGAAATTTACAATTTAATAACACAATATAGGGTGCATAGCCCTTGACTCCCCTATAAAAAGTACGTGAATATTATAGTTTATTTTTAAGCCATTTGGCATAAATATGGGGAGACATCAGCATATTGTCTATAAAAAAAGCTATTGAAAGTCATCGTGTATCTTCAAAAAACTTAAAATTAATGTGTTATCCAAAATGTATGCATGCGTACCAAATCTGGATAGCTTTATTTTTCCAACTGAGTGATAAACAGCAAAGCTATCACTTGAATTTAACTTTTAAACAGAATATCGAAATCCCGCTCCTTACCACTAAAACACCTGATCACTATTTTTTTAGTAGTCATTTCAGCTGGATCTATGCTTATTTTTACAATAAGAATAAAAATGAATTTAAGTTCAGAGCTTATGAGAAAAATAATTCCTACCAATTCACCATCCAGGCTTTAAGCGAAGTTAGGGCCTTACTGTGTTCCGGATTACATCACTCAATTCATGGCTTAGATATCATCGCATATTGGCTAAATGAACAATACTTAGCCGCACATCTTCAGGAAGTTTTCGATCAGGAAGTTTTAACTATCAATCATCTACGAGAATTATCAGGGTTATCTAAATCCAAAAGTCCAGTAAGTTCTATTTCAAATTATGCTGGTCCACTTTCATTAGAAAAAATTCTGGCTGGAATATCATCATGAACGGATATAGTTACTTAGAAGATACTCAAGAATTAAAGCTTGAGCCGTTTCGAGAATTCTATCAAACACTAGCAGAAGCAAAGCTAGAAAGTTTTCAAAATTTAATCAAACTCAATGACTTCATTAAACCTACTGAAATTATTGAACTTAACAATATTATAACTCAAAAACTTGCAGACAAATCAATCAGTGAATATCCTCTTGTTCATTATCTTATTGCAGTCATTAATACGCCTTCAGCATATCAAGCTAATGCCCTGAAATGGGCCATTTTCAATACTAGATGTATTGAATTGCTTGATAGCAAAGAACATGCAGCCACCGTAGCATATCTTTGTATGCGTTTTCGTTTAGCCAGCAAAAAAAAGGAATACCATTGGCTTTATAACTCTCATTTTAATTGGACACTCTTTACATCTAAAACGAAATTTAAACGAAAAAAGTAAAATGATTCCTATGAAAAAAGCGGTTATTGCATTGAGTTGCTTAAGTATACTTTTGATGGCCTGTTCCTCGCTTCTTAATCCAAGTATTCAGAATTCACTAAAAGAAGTGAGAACATCAAAATTCCTAAAAAATGAAGATAAAACAAAAACCATTGGTGGGATTGATGCAAATAGTAATGGTGTGCGTGATGATATTGAGGGATACATAAAGCTCAAATATGGGAATAACCCTGAATTTGTTAGCGTATATATGCAGTATGCACAAGAATTACGAAGAAAGCTGACTTTGGCTAGTGATGATCGTGAAGTCTATCGTAGAGCGTCACACGAAGTTAGTAGAAAAATGGTTTGTGCTGCGGAAATTGACTATAAAGTTGAGCCTGAAAAAATGTATCGGGACACAATGATCATTTATGCCCTGTCGGTGAATACCAAGCAACGTAAGGCTGAAAGTAATCGTCAGGCTATTCGTGACTCTGCGGGGTTCACGCCAAGTAAAAATATCATCTAATTGTTCGGCTGTTTCAGTGATAGGCCGATGTAGATCCTTAGGATTAAAAGCCATCTTGGCGAACTTCTGATTGAACTGCTCAATGAAGCAGGGTAGCCAGGCATTCGCTTGCTCAATCGAACAGATACCTTCCAAGCGCATTTCTTTGATCAGACGGTCCTGAAGGGTTCTGTTGGCACGTTCCACACGGCCTTTGGCCTGTGGTGAATTGGCGAAGATGATATCGATATTCAGGGTGCTGAGTACACGTCCAAACTGGGTAATCTTGGTGTCTTTCTTGCTGCTTTGATTCACCCTGAAGACTGAATGTTTGTCGCTGTAAAATGCCAACGGCTTACCATGCTGCTCAACATACAAGCGTGTTGAAATCATATAATCAAAGGCTGATTCTGACTCACAGAAGCGTAAATGCTGCAATTTTCCTGTGGCATCATCGATAAACACAAGCAGACAGCATTTAGCAGCGCGTCCTTCAAACCAGTCATGATGTGAGCCATCAATTTGGATCAGTTCACCAAAGCAATCCCCGTTGTAACGAGGCTGATACGGGCATTTCAGGCGCTTGGATCAAGGAATCCATAAGTCAGCTGCAATCATCCAAGAACCCAGGGTTTCTACTGAAAGATCGAATCCATGTACGGTGGTGAGCTTTTCATGCGCTAAAGTGGGTCCGAAACCATGGAGTTGGTCAGAAACAATATTGAGGCACTTGAGTCTGAGTTCTTCAGGAAGTTTGGAGTTGCTGATTTGGCCACGACCGGCATGGGCTAATGCAGCTGGACCTTGAGCTTTGTATTTCTGCAGTAAGCGTCTGATCTGACGTTCTGAAATATGAAGTAGCTGAGCAGCCTGGGATTGAGTTATGCGTTGATCTCAGATTTCCTGCAAGACCGACAATCGTTTAAGTTCTTTATCCGACATAGACACCAACATATCAAACCGTCCGCTAAGGAAATTGCAGAAGTGCATATTCTAAAAGCGGACATTTTTACTTTGGAGAAACCGGACATTTCTATTTTGGAGTTACAAAACAATTTCGTATAAGAGTTTTTATGTTAAATAAACCAATTAGAATCGGTTATTATATTTTAATAATTTATTAAAAATAATAAGGTTGAGTATGTCTACAGCAGTTTGGGTACTGATCTATTTGGCAGTGAGTTTGACTTGCAAGTGGATTCTTTCATGGGATGGAGCAGATTATATAAAAGGATGGAAAAGTATATTTTTCTTTAATGGCACACCTGAGGATTGGAATACAGAACAACTTAGGGCTATGGCTTTATTCACATGGATAGGTTTTACCATTTTATTTATCATAGG
>NZ_JFYL01000066.1 GCF_000632455.1 Acinetobacter sp. Ver3 | reverse complement strand
TTTAATATTAATTAAGTTTGATAATTCATCGATATATTTAGAATATAAATCACGTTTAGCCTGAGATTTTCGAGCTTCAAACTCTTCTTTATAAGGATAAGGTTCACCTAATAATTTAGCCGTATCTTTAGTAAACTCAAATGCTTCTTTACTGTATCCTTGTATTTCTGGCAGCAAATGTATTTCATTGATTCCTATATCCTCAATTTTTTGAAATTCTTGCTTAGTTTTTTTTCTAGTACTTTCTAAATTATTTAAAATCATTGTATGGGCTAAAGTAAATTGTTGTTTATCATTTTCATTTAATAAACTCTTTTTAAGAGTTAAATCATTCACTTTATTTAAACATGGTGCTACATCGAAATTCAGACGATCGTTATAATTTGAAATTTTTGATAAAGGCTTAAGAACACATTGAAACTTATAAGTGATATTTAGATCTTTAATATAATTTTTTTTAAGTTGTGAATACTGTTTAGAAATTTGCTCGTTTATATTTTTTAATTCTATAGTTTTTTCAGCGACTTGTTCTTCTAAAACAGCTTTTCCATAGAGTGGAACTACGGTATACCAAATCGTAAATATCGCAGCTAAAAGTAACCCAATTTGTGAAAGATGACTAAGTCTACTTAATGTTTTATCTATATCATATTTCATTTTTAATTAATTTATGTGATATCTCTAAATTATTATATCGAAAAATTATATTGTTGTACGATTTTACTTTTGTCGGGTCAAAAGTAACAAAACCCCTTTGTTCGTTAGAGGGCACTTCCGTGTGCCCCTAACGAACGGGCGACATCCATGTCGCAAGCCATCTGATTGAATATGGCTTTGGAGTTTAAAAAGAATTTCCCTCTCCTTTTAGGAGAGGGCTAGGGAGAGGTAAAATAAAAAAGCCCCTACATCAGTAGAGGCTTTCTCTCATCTTAATCAATAATTAAGACACTTTATCACCTGGTTTAGCACCAGATTCAGGCGAAATCACCCAAACACCGTCGCCATTACCCGCAGCTAACACCATACCATTTGAAATACCAAAACGCATCTTACGTGGAGCAAGGTTTGCCACCATCACCACCAATTTGCCTTTTAAGTCTTCAGGTTTGTAGAACTCACGAATACCACTAAATACGTTACGTGGCTCAGCTTCGCCAACATTTAATGTCAATTGAAGAAGTTTGTCAGAACCTTCAACCGTTGCAGCTTCAAGAACTTCAGCCACACGTAGGTCAACTTTCATAAAGTCTTCGATACCGATAATTTCAGCTTCACCTACTCTCGGCTCAGCTTTCTTCTCTTTGGCTTTCTCTTTTTTCTTTTCAGCTTTTGGTGCTTCCGCAGGTGCAGCTAAAGAATCTTTAGATGCATCGACCATTGCAGCCACAGCTTTTGGATCTACACGTTGCATTAATGGTTGGAACAATGCGATTTCATGTGCAACCAAAACTTGCTTACGAGATTCAAAGTTGAAGCTGTCTAATTGTAAGAATGCTTGAACTTGATCTGCCAAAGTTGGAAGTACAGGTGCAAGGTACACCGCCAATTGACGGAATAGGTTAATACCGACAGAACATACGTCATGAACTTGTTGTTCTTCGCCCTCAATTTTCGCAAGTGCCCAAGGCTTTTTCTCATCGATGTATTGGTTGGCTTTATCCGCAAGCGCCATGATTTCACGGATTGCAGTTGAGAATTCACGTGATTCGTATGCTTGCGCAATTGAATCACCAGCATCAATAAAGCTTTGAACCAACTCAGGCTCTGCACAAGTCGCAGACAATTTATTGTCAAATTTCGTGTTAATGAATTTCGCACAACGACTTGCGATGTTCACCACTTTACCAACAAGGTCAGAATTCACTTTTTGAACGAAATCATCAAGGTTTAAGTCAGAATCTTCAACTTTGTCAGAAAGTTTAGACGCAAAGTAGTAACGTAAATATTCAGGGTTTAAATGCTTTAAATACGTTTCCGCTTTAATGAACGTACCACGAGATTTAGACATCTTCTGACCATTTACAGTCAAGAAACCGTTTACGAATAGGCTTGTCGGTGTACGGTAGTTGGCACCTTCAAGCATTGCAGGCCAGAACAATGCGTGGAAATACACGATGTCTTTACCAATGAAGTGATACACCTCATTTTTAGAATCTTTTTTCCAATAATCATCAAAGCTTAAGTCAGGACGCTTGGTTTTGATGTAGTTTTCAAAGCTCGACATATAGCCGATTGGCGCATCGACCCAAACATAAAAATATTTATTTGGTGCATCAGGAATTTCAAAACCAAAATATGGCGCATCACGAGAAATATCCCAATCCGACAAACCTGCTTCAAACCATTCATCTAACTTGTTGGCAATCGACACAGGTAAACGACCTTCGTCACGTGTCCATTTTTGTAGGTATTCACCAAAGTTCGGTAGTTTAAAGAAGTAGTGATCTGAAGATTTCTCAACAGGAGTCGCACCGCTTAAAGTCGATTTTGGATTTAACAATTCTGTTGCGTTATACGTTGTACCACACACTTCGCATGAATCGCCGTACTGATCTTCCGCTTTACATTTCGGGCATGTACCTTTAATGAAACGGTCAGATAAGAACATACCTTTTTCAGGGTCGAACAACTGGGTTACAGGACGAACTGCAATATTGCCGGCTTCACGGTTCTTAATATAAATCTCAGAAGCACGTGCTTGGTTTTCAGCGCTGTTGGTTGAATCGTAATGATCGAAATCAACCTTGAAGCCGGCAAAGTCACGCTCATGTTCTTTTTGTACATTGGCAATTTGCTGTTCTGGAGTAATACCGTTGGCTTCAGCACGTAGCATAATTGCTGTGCCGTGAGCATCGTCCGCGCAGACATAAGTCACGTTATGACCCATTGCACGCATCGCACGTACCCAAATATCTGCTTGGATATAACCCAGTAAGTGACCCATATGGATCGGGCCATTGGCGTATGGAAGGGCGTTAGTGACTAAGATATTACGCACGGATCTGACTCTCTCATTCGTATTTTATGCAATGGGCGATAATTTTACATGAGATAGGCGAGACTTGCATAAGCCTTTTGATGAATTCTTATTTATTGTCAAAGCTAGAGCACCTGGAAAGGCTACTTTGTTACAGACTTATCAGGGATAATAGATATCCTGCTATTCACCTGAGTGTTTGACCATGTATGATGATTATGAAGATGAGCAACCTGTAAAACGCATCAAATCGAATGTGCAGGGCTTACCAACTCTGGGTAAGCAAATTCTTAATCAGGCACAGGATTATCTTGATCAAATCTCGCAAGGCGAACATACACTTTTAGTTAATCATTTACGTGAACTTGCCCAGCAAGATGAATATTTTAATGTGCTTGCCGATCAGTTGGATCAACCTGTCGGCTCGAAAGTTGCCAATGATGCGTTAAACCTGATGCACTTTTGGCAACAAATTTATGCTTATGAAGATGTGCAAAGTTTTAACTTACTTGATGTTATTAACACTGAAGCTTTTCAAAAAGATGTATTGACCACTTTCGATGCTATGCAGATCGATGAGCAGAATAAAGCCTTGCGTCGTCCTGTGATTATCGAAGCTTTTAAAATGTATAAACTCGGCTGTTATGCAGGTTGTGTACCATTACTCTATGCCCAACTTGAAGGGTTACTGACAGACGTACTGATTCAACAAGGTTTCTTAAAGCAAAATGGCACCAAGTTAGTCGATGTTTATAAAATTGTACCAGGTTTGAAAGGCAATGAAATTAAGAGCCTTTGGCATAAATCTAAGATTGCCATTGAGCTTAATCCATACTTTGCAGAACTCGCGGCTTATAAAATGGATTCAAGCTCGAATGTGACCGCGACACGTCATAATATTTTGCATGGCACGGATGTCGAGCATTTCACACAAGCACGAAGCTTTATTTTATTTATTTGGTTGTTTTCTGCATTGAACTTTATGTCGAATATTCGCTCCTAAATTCATCATTTTCAACTCAAAAGTTACAGCGTAGTGTTGTTCTACATCATCATGTGAGAAATTGTAGTGATTCGAAACATTTACGATGAGCACTGCAAATCTTCGATATAACTAAGATTCACTATCAAAGCGATAAAGAGGATTGAAGATGTCGAATAATAAAATTGATGACTTAAAAAACAAAGCTTCAGAACTCGGCGATGATCTGAAATTAAAGGCGAAAGAAGCTGAGCTGAAAGGCGAGAAAGCATTGGATCAAGTGAAGCATGGTGCAGCAGAAGCCAAGCTTGAAGGTGAAAAAAAACTGAATGATCTAAAACATGACACGCAGCATAATTCTTCTGAAGCGCATTCAACTTTAGATGATTTAAAACATAAAGCGGTAGATTTAAAAGAGCAAGCAGCAGATAAATTGCATGACCTGAAAGATCAAGCGAGTGAAAAATTTGCGGATCTTAAAGCAAAAGCATCAGAGAAAATTGATCAACTGAAAAAGTAAATTGATCACAAAAAAGCTCATCATCAGATGAGCTTTTTTTTAATTTTTTCTAATCCATTCGATTTTTCTAATTTCATTATTCACCACAGTAAAGGTGTAAATCAGATCATGAAATTCGTAGGTATAGCTATAAGCCGTAAAACGATTTTTTCCTTCTTTCCATTCATAATGTTGTGTTGAAGTCGGCGTCTGCTTCATGTGTGAGCTTAATTTTGCATAAGAGTCACCTAAGCTGATGATTTGTCCTGAAGGAGTACGAAAACTTCGGGATTCATTGGCGGCATAGCCTAAAATTGGTAGAAGGAGCATTGTGCTCATTAAGGCAGTTATTGAGCATGTTTTTAATTTAAGTTTCAGATTTCTTTGTTTTAAAGACATATCGAAGTGTTATCTTGGTTTTATATTCTTTTCAATTTTAATGTTAAAAAATTCGCTATTGTGTTGCTATTTGTTGAAAGCATGAATCACTTGCAACATGAATCAAGGCGTTTAACAGTGAAATCAAGTTTATAGAGTGTATCAATGACAGCATTCGCAATACGCCAATAAAAATAATAAAAAAGCTGACTAATTTAGTTGGAATTCGACTAACATATTTCTAATCAAACGGGGGATCAATATATTGTTGCTTAACCTTGTTGATATTTCTCGTTAAACTATTCCTTTATCAGTTTCTGTCCAGACTTGGAGTACGGTATGTCGTGGCTTTCTTCACTCAAATCTGTTTTTTCACCCTCAAAGGAGGTGAATGAAGAGGCTGTACAACACGTATTACAACACTACGTTTTGCCGAATTCTGACAATTTTTTGAAAGATCGAATCACACAGGTCAATGTTGAAGGTGATGTACTGCAAATTACCATTAATACCGTGCCAAGTGAAAAAGATCAGTTACAGCAAATTCACGATGAACTCGCTGATGCTTTGGAAAAGTGTGGGATTAAAGAGCTGAATATGCATGTCATTCAGCAGAAAACAGGAAGTCATGCTCAACAACAAGGTGGTTGTGGGCACAACCATGCAGCAGGTGAAAGCTGTTCAAGCAAAAAAGCCGAAGCCCCAAAATCCAATCTGCCTCCTGTTGTAGATGCATCTGCAAGCCAAGATGAGGTAAAACAAGCGAATGCGAATTACCAACCTCAACAAGAAGAAGCCCCGATTCAAAAAGCTGCACCACAGCAACGTGATGTACCTAAGCATCCACGTATCCAGAACGTGATTTTAGTTTCGTCAGGTAAGGGTGGTGTAGGGAAATCAACCACTACGGTAAATTTAGCTCTGGCATTACAAAAGCTCGGGCTGAAAGTAGGTGTGTTGGATGCAGATATCTATGGTCCAAGTATCCCAACGATGCTTGGCAATGCCGGTAAAACCCCAATGATCGAGGCAGAACATTTTGTACCGTTGGATGCTTTTGGTATGGCGGTGTTGTCAATTGGTCATCTGACAGGAGATCACAATACTCCTGTGGCTTGGCGTGGTCCAAAAGCAACAGGCGCATTGATGCAACTGTTCAACCAAACCCTTTGGCCTGATCTTGATGTATTAATGATCGACATGCCACCAGGAACAGGGGATATTCAATTAACTCTGGCACAACGTATTCCAGTGACCGGTGCAGTGATCGTGACGACACCACAAAATGTCGCATTGATGGATGCGACCAAAGGTATTGAATTATTTAACCGTGTTCAAATTCCTGTGATGGGCGTGGTGGAAAATATGTCGACACATATTTGTTCAAACTGTGGCCATGAAGAGCAAATCTTTGGTACTGGAGGTGGCGATAAGTTATCGGAACAATACGATATTCCATTACTTGGACGTTTACCATTGAATGCGAAAATCCGAGAGCATGCCGATGAAGGTAAACCATCTGTATTGATTGGTGATGATGCAGCAGATAGTTATATTGAAATTGCACAGAAGATTGCAGCTGCATTGCCTAAAGCTGAAAGAGATCAAAGTCGGATTTTCTAAGTATTTGAAAAGACTCAATGTTAAACCTGTCTAAGTCTTACTTAGGCAGGTTTTATTGTTGACCGTTCGTCGTTTTAGGATTATTTACTCTAATTTTTCTACCTAAAATATTTTGTGAAATTTCACGTTATATGGGTATAGAAATGCGTTCAATCACTGCAATGAAGATGGTTATGATTTCTCTCATTCTGTCAACGACAGCTTCTGCTGCCATTATTCCTTATGTTGATTATCCTAAAGAATTCCAAAAGAAATCTTTAAATATTCAGGTTCAAGAAGCTGAACAACAGTCAAATTAATGCTTGAACTCAGCATCACAGCGTGAATGGACTGTGATGCTGAATTTCATCGATGAAGAACGTGCTATAAGCATTTTTGCAAGAGTACATCATGTTTTTCGTTTCGATTACATTGTGTGACTTCAGAGTTATAATTTAAATGACAAACTAACCTGATGAAAAATATTACAAAAAAAATTGTGTTTCATTCTTGAGAAATTTACACACAAATAATATTTTGCCAATTGAAATAATCCTGATTAATCTGAGCGCATTATCAGCGAGGTCATCCTATGATTTCATGGCTCTTTATTGCGTTGGTTACCACGATTTTATTCACACCCGGACCAACCAATACTTTACTTGCATCTTCAGGCATACAGGTAGGTATTAAAAAGTCATTTCGCTTAATACCCGCGGAAGCATTAGGTTATCTTATTGCCATCACTGCATGGGGATTTTTAATTGGTCGTGTCACCACTCATTTGCCAATTTTGCCAGTGATATTAAAATTATTTAGTTCATTCTATATTATCTATCTGGCCATCAAATTATGGCGCACTGCCAACGTAGAACATCAGTTGAATCAGCCCACCATCAAGGCTTCTGAATTATTCTGTGCAACTTTACTCAATCCTAAAGCTTTGCTTTTTGCCTCGGCTATTTTCCCTGCAATTGTTTGGGTGAGTGTAGATTATTATATTGCGCACATGTTGATGTTTATTTTATTGATCCTACCCATCGCTTTTATTTGGACACTCATTGGGTCGCTGTTAGCCAATAATAAAATTAAATGGTTAAACCAGTCCAATATGCAAAAAACAGCATCCTTAGTCCTGATGAGTTTCTCAATTCCAATGAGTTATTCGGCATTGTTAAGTCTTTAAGATGATTCACCGCAGCAGACTGAATAGGAATACAAATCGTGGGTTATTTCCATTGACGGGGTTTTCAGTTAAAGTACAGCGCAGTAATTGAATATGTATTCTGGGAATAAATAAATGGCAATTAAGTCTGATCGTTGGATTCGCGAAATGAGCGAAAAACACGGCATGATTGAACCGTATGCAGAAAACCAAGTTCGTTTAGACGAAAATGGTCAAAAACTCATTTCATATGGCGTTTCAAGCTATGGTTATGATGTTCGTTGTGCGCGTGAGTTCAAAGTGTTCACAAACGTTCACTCTGCTATTGTTGACCCAAAAAATTTCGATGATAAAAGTTTTATCGATATCGAAGCTGACGTGTGTATTATTCCACCTAACTCATTTGCACTTGCTCGTACAGTAGAATACTTCCGTATCCCACGTAATGTCTTGACGGTGTGTTTAGGTAAATCAACCTATGCGCGTTGCGGTATTATTGTAAACGTGACGCCACTTGAACCTGAGTGGGAAGGTCATGTGACCTTGGAATTTTCAAATACAACCAATTTACCTGCACGTATTTATGCTGGTGAAGGTGTTGCTCAAATGTTGTTCTTTGAGTCTGATGAAGTGTGCGAAACATCTTATAAAGATCGTGGTGGAAAATATCAAGGTCAAACAGGTGTAACTTTACCTAAAACCTAAGTATTGAATTGTAAGACTTCATGCAAAAAGCAAACTCAATGAGTTTGCTTTTTTTATAAGTATTTGAAAAATTGAATTTATTCATTTATCGGAAAAAATGCCAACCCAATCGCAATTTTTTGCAAATTCTACTTCATTTATATACTATAAACTGTGATGTAATCTTAATATTAAAAGAGAAGCATGGAATTCTTCTCTGAACAATTAAAAATATAAATATGGTGCAAGGCATCGTATACGGGAAGGTCGAGATGGCACTTAATTATACGAACATATTTAATCAGACTTTACTTGCAAGTTTAATGACGCTTACTACGGTTTCGGTCTATGCATTGCAGCCTCTTTCGGATGAAAATTTAAGTGCGACGACTGGTGAGGGTGTCGCCATGATTCCTCAAGATGCTTATTTTGTTTTTCAAGGGGAAAATTCAACTGCGGCAGATTTAATGAATCGCCAAAAAGATACTGGATATATTCATCTCATTCCAGTGGGTCCTTTAACAGATGCGGCATTGGATACCAATAAAAATGGAACAGTAGGGTCAGAAGATCATTCCGTGGGTAAGGCTGATTTGTTCGTGTATGGTCTCGCGTTATCTAAATCTGATAATAATCACAATACGCGCTTAGCTGCAACAGACAAAGATGCACGTATAGGATCATGGGGAACAGCAACCAATCCATGGCTACTTCGAGTCGGTACTGAAAATCAGGTTCCAAATTTTGATTTAAATAAAACATGTATAAGTAATGATCCTAGCTGTCAGGTTCCATTCTTGACGCTTGAAGCTCCATTAATGGACACAGTTCGTCCTACGGATGCAGCCAATGGTCTTGATGCTTACAGATTGAAGATGGCCATGTGGGCGGATGCTTTTGTTCTTGATCCTTCTCGTAAAGAAGGGGATCCACTACTTTACCAATTGGGTGAAAAAGCAGGAACGAGTAATGCGGATCGTGCTAATCGACTACGTTTACAGGCCATTTGGAATAATTTTTCCATTAATGGAAGTAATATAAAAATCTTTCAAACTTTAAATGGTGCAAGTAACCAAGCAGGCATGAGTGCATTTTATAACAACACCTTGGGTGTTGCTGGACTTGTGCGTTTGAACTCAGGTGATGGTCAAAATCTGACGACGGGGAATAAAACAGCCAATATTCTTAGACTGAGTACGCGTGAAACATCAGACACTCCTAATTTACAATCCCCTGCCATCAACAATACTCTGGCACCAGTATTTGATGCCAATGAGGGTATCTTTATTCATAATTTGAATGCCAATATCGTATTGGGTTCACTCTATCAGCCTTTGATTCTAGGCTCTGATGGTAAAAACTTTAGTTTGGAACTCACGCGTATTCCAAATAAACCTGAAATTTATAAAAAAATATACACAGATTATAGCAATCCAAACTCGACAGAATATGCGGGCTCAACCTGTAACTTTTATAAATGTGGTAACAATGGTTTGAATGGCTATCAAGGGACGAATGCAACACATAGCAGTATCACTATTGGAAGTACTTCTTATAACGCTGCGAATAATACTTTAAGTGCTTATAAAGGATCAGATGCAGTAGGTATAAGTTTTGGTGCAGTCAATCCAATTCCCCAAACGCCTAATGCCGCATTGCCAGCATCAAATTTTAAAAATATGGGTTCTGCGGTCATTGATGGTGTTCTTATTCAGCATATGAAAATCACCACAAAAGGATTATAGGAGAGCATTCATGAAAAATTCATTAGTCGCTGTCCTATTCAGTGTTATAGCATCAATGACTTATGCACTTGAGCCCATGTCAGATGAAGCTTTAAAAAATGTTGAAGGACAAGCTGGAGCTGATCTCTCATTAAAACTTTCTTTAAACCAAAAGTTAGTGACTGAGAATAATGTTCAACGTTATGTGTTTGATGATGCACTGTGTAAGGATGCGGAATATTGTCGTCTCGCGCTTGCTGTCAATAATCGCTATATCAAAGATGGTCAAGCAAGTAGTACAGATGGTTTTAAATTATGGCTTGTTTTTAAAGGGATTCAGGGCACTCTAAATATTCAAAAGATTGGCTTGGATGGTGTAGATCTCAGCTATAAAAATGATTCTGGTACTGATCAGCTTAAAGCAGCGATGCAACTGAGCTTTGATCCATCTAAGCCAATTCAAATTCGTAATTTTGGTTTTGATGCTTTGGCTTTTGGTCAGGATAAATTTACCAGCAATGCCACCACTGAGGGTGTAGGAACAAGTCCTGCTGACTATGGTTACCTGCAAGTGACACGTTATGATTCATCTAACGCTCCTCGTTCTGCATATGACCATGGGCGAGAAACTGGTTTTATGGGTTTAAAAATGAATGGTAATTTAGCTGTTCAGGGTAAAGTCATGATGTTTGGTTGTGACGGCAGTCACCAGCGTTGTTGAAATTAGACATGCATAAGGAAATGTGATGAACAATAAAAAATATAATCACAGCTCATTGCTGGTTATGAATGCATTAAGCCTGAGTATCTTGCTTGCAAGCGGTCATGCCATGGCTTTAGAAGTGATGCATGACGAAGCTTTGCGAAATGTCAATGGTCAAAATGGTGTGCATATCTCGACAACATTGACTGAAGCCAACATGGATCAGGTCTATTGGCAAGATCAAGCTGGTCGTGGCAGTAGTGGAGCAACCAATAATACATTGCAGGCAACAGCAGATAATGTCTCTATTCGAAAAAGTAATGTCACTAATCAAACATTAGGCGCAGATATTAAAATTAATGCTGGAAGCAATGCGAACCAAGCAGGTTTAGACTTCAATGCCAGTGTGACACCAGCTTTAGTGACCATGAATAATCTCAGAATTTGTGATAACGAGAGTTCAAGCCGTTGTAGTTTTTCAATGGGTCAATTGGCTTTACAAACCACTTCGAATACTGATTTATCACTTAGAACGATTCACGGATTATTCAGCAAAGAGAACCTTAGCGAAATCGCACTAGGGATTAAAAATGCCAATATCTATTTAGGGCTGACTGACGCACGAAACCAACTCAACCAACTTGTTTTAAACAACTTCAATTTCAACTTCAAAGCACGTGGTGCCATGTTTGTGGATGAAGTTGAGGGATTGAGAATGCAGTCGAATACACGTACAGGGTCGACAGATAATGTTGCCGGTATGAGTAGTACGCCTAATGATAATTTGGGTTATGTGGATTTAAACCGTGTTGCAAATTCGGCTTCAAAAAAAGCAGGATTTATTAACACAGGAACCTATGGCAATGGTAAGTCAGGTGCTGAGGGTGAAACAACAAACTCAGGTCTAAATATTGAAGTAATGTTGAATAAGAACGTGAGTTCAAATGACCCATATGCTTTAAATAGCAATACGAATAATCCTCAAGGAGCTAAAGGTCTCATACGTGTAGGTGCCAGCGGGCGAATGGTCAATTCATCGTTGCAATTTCGTGGTACAAAAGGCAATGAAAGTGTTCTAGGAAATGCCAATAGTCCAACAGCTTCATCTAGTAATAGTGTAATTGGTGATTCTGGAATCGGATTCCGTATGAAAGCTGACTTTACCAAAGACAATGATTCAATGCTCGGAAGTGATGGACAAGCAACGACTTTAGAAATTGGTGGGGCAGGTCTAAATGCATACGGTTTTGAGTTTAGTAACTTAACAGGGTTAAGACCAAATACTCGAGCATCTTTTGACAGTGGTAATGTGTATCTCAATTTAGCCGATACAAAAACACTGCGCTTACCTGAAAACGAAGTGTTCCAAAAAAGTCGTTTTGGTAATGGAAGTTATTTAACCTTAGCAACTGATTATCAGCACCAAATTCATAATGCAGTAACAGGTGATAATCCATACAGCTTGATTGCTGCGATTCGTGGTGCTGAATTTCAGTCTATTTCCCGCCGTGGACGTTTTACCAATAGTGCAGGAACACCAGCAGCTAACTTGTTTGCGAATACAAATGTTAAAAATGAGTGGGGTTTGGCACTGCCTTTTTATAATCTGAATGCCAATCTTGCTCTATATGGAACATCAGTTCGTGCAGATCAAGCTTTTTATTACACTTTAGCAGGCTCCGATGTTGTTAAAAACATGATTGCTACAACGGGTAATACCTCAAGAATTGGTTTGTCTTTTGCAATGAGTACCTCTGGGGTAGACCGAGCTAATGGTCAAGCGCTAGGTAATAAAACCACGTCAATTTTAGTGGTTGATGGAGGTAAGGTAGGCAGTGGAGATACGGGAACATCAACCGATTACTATATGGGTTTACGTAATATTGATCTGTACGCGAAGGGTACAGGAAATATGGGCGTAGAAAATGGTAGTGTAAATGTCAGCTTGCGCGATATGTTGATTGTTCTATCAACAGAAGTTGCTGCGGGATATCTGCCAGGTACCATTTATAAAACCTGTAAATTAAATAGTGGAGCAGCAGGATGTGCTACGCGAAGTTCATCACCAGATAACAATTTTGCTTTAGCTGATGATGTGATGTTTGTGGTGAAATCACGTCTTGGTGGTGATGTTGATTTTTCTTTAATTCCAAATAATGCTGCTGAAGATGGTCAGAACTTATCTTTTGTAGGTGAATTAGAATTGAAAGGTGACAATAACACCTTCCAAATTACCGATCCTCATAATGGTTCAACACTTGGTTTAGACCGTTTGACAGGTAAAATTGCATTTAATAATGCATTGGTTGTTAGTAAAGATCAAAATGGTGCGGGACAATTAGGTGTGAATGCTGCCTTGATGTTCAATCCTCAAAAGACAACTTCGGGTGTTTTTAGAGCAAGAGACATCAACTTCTATCCTCCAACTGTAGGTGCTGGCGCTCGTTTAGGCGAATTGGCTATTACTGGCGGTCGCTTGAATAGTGAATTGCGCATTACACCTCGAAATTAATAAGTAAATATGGAAAGTTGAGGGATAGACTCATGAATATGATAAAAACAAAACGATTCAGTTTGCTTATTTTGACCACTGCGGTGGGATTCCCGTGTTTTGCTATGCAACCATTAGATGATCAGTCTCTTTCATCTACTACTGGTCAAGATGGGATCAGCATTGGTATTGGAATGGATAAGATCCAGTTCACACAGGCTGCGATCATTGATCAAGACGGAATTAAAGATCCAATATTAGGAAAAAATTATTCACAAGCTGCTGGCTTAGTGGTCGCAGGTCCAACTGGTAATCCAATTCAGGTTCAATTTTTAGGTCATACCCCTGGTTCGTCTACAATCAATGCAAAAATTGATACAGACGGAGGCAATGGCACGCCATATGCCAATATAGGTATCACTTTTGCGGAGCAAATTACTGGGTTTAAATTGAGTCCATTCGCACTCTATATCGCCAGCAGTAATCAGGTGTCTGGTACTACGCAAACTAAATCGATTTATAATGATCTGAAGCAATTGGTGCCTGGCGTCGCTAAAATTTTAGAAATAGGCAGTACTGATCGAAACTTTGAAATTACATTAAATCAATCCCAACGTCCTCAAATCAATGTTCAATTAGGCAATGTGCCACAAGGCTACATGGTCCAGTTTGGAGGCGCAATTCAATCAATCTGTGGCACAGGCTCAGGCTGTCCTATTGCATTTGTATCTGGTAATTCTTCTGCAAAATTCGATTTTCAGGCTAAAGCTACTGATCAAAACAATGGTTTTTCATTATCTGGTTTCCATGCAGGTGTTGCACCTTCAGGTATTTACATCGGAAATACAGGACAATCTAGTAAAATGAATGTTGGTCTCAACAATGTGATGTTGGGACGTGAGGGGGCGAGTAGTCCGACGGTCTTTAATGGTTTAGCGAATGGCTCAATGGGGAGCTTTGGGGCTATTGGTACATCTGTGAAAGATTTGAAAGTGAATATCAACGGTCTATAAAAAAANAC